>NZ_JMLH01000001.1 GCF_000686665.1 Thomasclavelia saccharogumia DSM 17460
ATGTCCAGTAGAACCACAGGTACATTTAAATTTATTAAGATCTAATGATCTTACATCATTATCATAAGAGTTTTGAGAATAACTGTTGAAAGAAAGTGTTTTAAATGTTATCATAATCATGTACAAGACATACATATGTTTTTGGAAAAAAGGAAGGTAGGACTGCAATCTAATGATCCTTTCTTTTTTTGTATGCCGATCTCCTTAAACATAATAATAAAACAGCTGAGATAATTTGCATATTAATTTATCAAATTATTTCAGCTGTTTTTTTATATTTATTAATTTAATTTGATTTGTTCCTGTCTTTTTTTGTTTATATAATGTGCTAATCAACAATTTGAAGGGTTACATTATATGATTAGAAAAGCAACATTCAATGATATTGAACAGGTTGAAGATATTTATAATGAGCATTTTAAACACGAGATTGAATATGGCGCATTTACAGTATTTAAAAAAGGGATATATCCTACCAGAAAAGATACTGAAAAAGCTATAAATGTTGGAACATTATATGTGTACGAAAAGGCAGGCAGTATTGCTGCTAGTATAATTATAGATAATGTACAGCCGATAGAATACGCAGGAATTATCTGGGGACAAACTTTAACAGATAATGAAGTAATGGTTATTCACTTGCTTATAGTTCGCCCAAGTATGTCAGGAAAAGGAATTGCATCATCTCTTATGCGTTATGCTATGGAAATGGCAAAGAATAATTCTTGTAAAGTATTGAGACTTGATACTGGAAGTCAAAACATTCCTGCAATATCGCTATATAAGAAATTAGGTTTTCAAGTCATTGCGACAGCTTCTATGAAAATAGGTAATACCATAGCCCACAAAGATCATTTATTTCTTGAAAAAGTGTTATGAGCAAATTTTAGTTTATGAGAAAACTAAAATTTGAAAGGAAGTGTTAAAATGGTAACTTCAAATATAAAATGTATTCTCAATAGCGATATTTATAAAGTTTGGAAAATTATTTTAGATATTGATAAATATAGTATGTGGCGAAGCGATTTAAGTAAAGCAGAAATAATAGATGATAATAAATTTATCGAGTATACTAAAGAGGGATATGCTACTTCCTTTACTATTACATTTGTAGAACCGCATAAACGATGGGAATTTGATATGGAAAACAGTAATATGAAAGGACATTGGATTGGTATTTTTACTTCTAAAGGAAATGAAACACAAATAGATTTCACAGAAAATGTAATTTTAAAAAAATGGTTTATGAAGCCATTTGTAAAATCGTATTTAAAAAAGCAACAGACACAATTTGTTTTGGATTTAAAGAAAGCATTGAATCAATAGCTTCCTGTTTAATAATTTCATATCCGTATAAATATTTATATTTAACGCTTTTATCGTATAAAAAAGGACACCTCTTATTTTGGGTTCTTACTCGATAATGGGTAATTAAAAATAAGAGATTTCAAAAAATGATCATATTTAATAATCATTTAAGAAATCTCTTTTTAATGTTTACCTTAAAGTAAGAAAGAACCTTATTTTGGTGTCCATCTTATTTTTAGCGTCATATCAAGGCTCATTCAATCGTAGTAAAATAAATGAATTTTGTAATTTCAAATTCTCTGAAAATGTAATATTCATACAAATAATCTCAAATTACATATAAAACTTATATTAAATAATAACGAAAAAGACTAGTCAATGACTAGTCTTTGCATTAAGTTTCAATTAATTATTTTGTTAATTCAGCAAAATATTTGATTGTTCTAACCATGTTAGAAGTATATGAATTTTCATTATCATACCATGCAACAGTTTGAACTTCAGTAGTACTATTATCTAATGGTTTAACCATAGTTTGAGTTGCATCAAATAATGATCCATAAGTAATTCCAATAATATCAGAAGATACTAATGGTTCTTCAGTGTATCCAAATGATGGAGTTGTTGCTGCTTTCATAGCTGCATTTACTTCATCAACTGTAACTTCACCTTCAACAACTGAAGTTAAGATTGTAGTTGATCCAGTAGGAACAGGTACACGTTGAGCTGAACCAATTAATTTACCATTTAATTCTGGGATTACTAATCCAATAGCTTTTGCTGCACCAGTTGAGTTAGGTACAATATTTACTGCAGCTGCACGAGCTCTTCTTAAATCACCTTTTCTATGAGGTCCATCTAACACCATTTGATCTCCAGTATAAGCATGTACTGTTAACATGATACCAGATTTGATTGGTGCTAATTTATTTAAAGCATTAGCCATAGGTGCTAAACAGTTTGTTGTACAAGAAGCTGCAGAGATAATAGTATCATCAGCAGTTAAAACACTTTCGTTTACACCAAATACAACTGTTGGTAAGTCATTTCCTGCTGGTGCAGAGATAACAACTTTTTTAGCTCCTGCATCAATATGAGCTTGAGATTTAGCTTTAGAAGTATAGAAACCTGTACATTCTAATACTACGTCTACTCCTAATTCACCCCAAGGTAATTTTGAAGCATCTGCTTCTGCATAAATTTTAATTTCTTTACCATCTACTGTAATAGATCCTTCACCAGCTGAAACTGTATCAGCTAATGCATATTTACCTTGTGCTGAATCATATTTTAATAAATGTGCTAACATTTTTGGATCAGTTAAATCGTTGATTGCTACAACTTCATATCCTTCAGCACCAAACATTTGTCTGAATGCAAGACGTCCAATACGTCCAAATCCATTAATTGCTACTTTTACTGCCATTCTTTATATTCCTCCTTGAATGTTCTTTATGAACATATTATATTCCAGAAATTAAAGAAAAGCAACTAATGAAATGGGTTTCATTAAAAAAATAATTAAAAATTAAATTTCATCATAAATAAAATCAAAAATATAACTGATTTCATTTCAATTAAATAAAAGATAAAATGAATAATTATTTTTTTAATCACTATACTTAAATATGGAGGTAAGATAATGCATTTAATTCCTACTGTAATCGAAAAGACAAATCAGCGTGAATATGCCTATGATATTTATTCACGCCTTCTAGAAGATCGAATTATTTTATTAACTGGTACCATCGATGATAAAATGGCCAGTAGTATTGTTGGTCAATTATTATATTTAGAATCTATTGATAGTAGTGCTGATATTTTTATGTATATTAACTCTCCTGGAGGCAGCATTAATGCGGGAATGGCTATTTATGATACCATGAATTTTATTAAATGTGATGTTTCTACTATCGTTATTGGAATGGCTGCAAGTATGGCTGCTTTTATACTTAGTTCCGGTTCTAAAGGAAAACGTTGCAGTCTGCCTAATAGCGAAATTATGATTCACCAGCCTTTAGGTGCTTTTGAGGGCCAGGCGAGCGATATTGAAATCAATGCTAAGCGTATTTTAAAACAAAAAGAGAAGTTAAATAAAATCTTAAGTCAAAATACAAATCAGCCTTTAAATAAAATAATTATAGATACTGATCGTGACTATTTTTTAGAACCAGCTGAAGCTTTAAAATACGGTCTAATTGATGAAATAATATAAAAGACATCGAATTCGATGCCTTTTATATTATCTTTGTGTTTCTACACTGATATGCCAATAAACAAGATAACCAAAAAATACCACCTGGTAACCAAAAAATAGCAAAATGATACCATTTTAGTTTTATTCCTTTGAACTGACTTAACATACCATATTTCCCTTCTATATCTCATCTATATAATAAAAATTTATCAACGTATTTTTTCTCATAAAAATAACAGCATTCTGTATCATAAACCCATTTTTTGATAAAAATCAACACTATAAAAACCTTTTCCTGTCAATAACATAAAACTATCAACTTCATTTACTTTTTTTTTCAAGTAAAGTTAACATTTTACCACCAATCCCCATCCTTTGATAATCTGGATCAACATAAAAATCTTCAATCATTAATGCAATATCTTCAACATAAGTAACTATTTTTCCACACATAACAGCTACTTTAGTATTTATCAAATAAACATAGCATCTTGTATATTTACCATCATCTAATTGTTCTACCCTTTAAAATGCTTGATAATAATCCCACTCTTCATTCCAAGGAGCAGCTTTAAATGCTTTAATTAGTAATTTAGCAATTGCTTCATAATCATCTATAGTTATTTTTCTGATCATTTCTCTTTACCTATAAAAAAGCAAAACCTAAGTCCTGCTTAATTATAATCATCTTCAATTGTTGAATCCACATCTTCTTCCGGTTCTTCAGATACATCTTCTTCATCATCAGCATAGATATCATTCATGTCGATATGAACATCACTAAATTTATGACGACTTCTTAAATCCCAATTATTTTCACCTACAGTGATAAAGCGCCCATCTAAAGTAATATTAGTATAGAATAATGATTCTTTATCATCTTTTTCTGTTTCATCAAACTTCTTCATTTGACAAACTTCTTCCCATAATTTATAGAAATTAACTGCAGATCTCTTTTTAGACATTAATTCAAATGCAACATCAACCATAGACATGTTATAATATTTATTCATACTATCCATTTTAACGATCCTCCTACATTTTTTCTGGAGCACTTACTCCAATCAAATTCAAAGCATTAGCCATTGTAATTCTTGTAGCCTCCACTAATGCTAATCTTTGTCCACTTAATTCAAGATTATTTTCATCAATAACATAGCATTCATTATAAAAACTATGAAATAATTGGGCTAATCTTTGAATATAATTAGCAATTTTATGTGGTGCTCGATTTATCGCTCCATCAATAATTACGTTTTTAAATTCATTAATATGCTTAACTAATTCAATTTCTTTATCATTAACTAATAAATCAAATTTATCACTGTAAACAATATTAGTTTTAGCCGCCTGTACTTTAATTGAACACATTCTAGCATGCGCATATTGAGCATAGTACACCGGATTTTCATTTGATTTTGATTTAGCTAAAGCAATATCAAAATCAAATGGTGTATTAGCTGCTTTAGAAACAAAGAAATAACGTGTTGCATCAACCCCAATTTCTTCGATTAAATCTTTTATCGTTACAGCATTACCAGTTCTTTTTGACATTTTAACTGGTTCTCCATCATTCATCATTCTCACCATTTGAATAATATCAATGTTTAATTGATCAGCATTATATCCAAGAGCCTGGATTGCAGCCTTCATTCGATTAATATATCCATGATGATCAGCTCCTAATAAATCAACTAAATATTCATAGCCACGGTCTAATTTATTTAAATGATAGGCAATATCTGGGGTCAAATAGGTATATGATCCATCTCTTTTAATTAAAACTCGATCTTTATCATCACCAAATTGAGTTGATTTAAACCATAATGCGCCATCTTCTTCATAAGTATATCCGGCTTGTTTTAACTTCTCGATCGTTGGTACAACTTTATTTTCTTCATACAAAGAAGTTTCTGAAAACCATACATCAAACGAAACTCTAAACTCATTTAAAATATCTTTGATTTTTTGTAATTCATACTCAGTTCCCTTAGCTCTAAAAAACGAAATTGCTTCATCTTCTGGCAAATTTAAATACTTATCACCATCAACTTCTTTAATTTTATTCGCAATATCAATTATATCCTTTCCATGATAACCATCTTCTGGCATTATTGCTTCTTGATTAAAAGCTTGTTTATAACGTGCATATAAAGATAATGCTAAATTATAAATTTGATTTCCGGCATCATTTATATAATATTCACGTGTTACATCATAACCAGCCGCACTCATGATTCGACAAATACTATCACCTACTGCAGCACCTTTAGCATGACCTAAGTGTAAATCACCAGTTGGATTTGCTGAAACAAATTCAACATTATATTTTATTCCATTACCATAATTGCTTTTACCATAGTTATCTTTTTCTTCTAATACTTCTTTGATGACAGATGTCATTGCATCTTTAGCTAAAAATAAATTTATGAACCCTGGTCCTGCAATTTCTATTTTTTCAATATTGGCTGTTTCTCTATCTAATGACTCTACTATTGCATTAGCAATTTCACGTGGATTTCTTTTTAATAACTTTGTTAACTGCATCGCTAAATTTGTTGAATAATCGCCATGTGCTTTATCTTTAGGAATCTCAATTATAATATTTTCCTGATCATATTCTTCTACAAATCCACATGCTATTATCGCATTTTTCAACGCACTTTTTAAAGTCGTTTCTATCTTATTGATTGCCATTATTGTCCTCCTTACGTTTTTACCACATATCTTAATTAAATTACCATTAAACCCGCATGAAGTCAATGTTTTTAAAACAATTTATCTAAATACTTTATCTATTAAAATCTATAAAATAAAAGCTCTACAATAGTGGTGCAAATAATCTCAGTATCGCCTCTAACCAGCCTCTAAAGCGACCGCGTTTAACATCAGCTATAGTCATTTCTTTTCCTAGGGCTATTGTTTTTAAAAAATCCTGCTTGATATCATTGATAACTGATGCGTTATAAATATAAACCCCACATTCAAAATGTAAATACAGACTGCGATAATCCAAATTTATTGTCCCTACCGTTGCCACTTTATCATCACAAACAAAATTTTTAGCATGAATGAATCCCGGTGTATATTCATAAATTTTGACTCCTTCATTGACCAGTGGCTCATAATAAGAACGAGTTACTTTAAATACTAGTTTTTTATCTGGGATTCCAGGTGTTATTATCCTTACATCAACACCACGTTGTACTGCTAAACAAAGAGCGTTTTTCAACTCATCATTAATAATCAAATATGGTGTATCAATATATATATATTTTTGTGCTTGATTTATCATATTCAAATAAACATTTTTTCCTACTGGTTTATTATCAAGCGGCGAATCTCCATATGGTAAAATAAAACCTATTGCCTTTACTGATTCAAGTGGATAATGACGAGGATGATATTTATCATAATCCTCATATGTATTTAAAGAAGCATTCCAGGTCGTTAAAAACATCAAAGTTAGATTCCATACAGCTTCACCACGAATCATTACCCCGGTATCTTTCCAATGCCCATATTTAACACGAACATTGATATATTCATCAGCTAAATTAAATCCGCCACTAAAGCCAACATTTCCATCAATAACGGTAATCTTGCGATGATCACGGGTATTCATCACTGCTGAAATGAAAGGTACAAAATGATTAAAAGCAATACATTTTATTCCATAGCTTTCTAAATGCTGATAATATTTAAACGGCAGCATCGTCAAAGAACCCACATCATCGTACATAAAACGTACTTCAACACCTTCTTTAACTTTTTGCTTCAAAATATTTAAAACTGTATTAAACATCTTTCCTTCTTCAACAATAAAATATTCCATAAAAATAAAATGTTTTGCTTTGCTTAATTCCTCTAATAAATCCGGATAAGCTTCATCACCTAATGAATAATACTTAATTTCACTATTATTATAAATAGGAAATTTTTCATTCACTAAATAATTTACTTGTCCTTTAATAATAGGATCATCTATTTTATCTTTTACATCATTAAAATAAATATAAGGCTTAATAGCTTCATTTTGATTATTAAAAGCTTCTTGTAATCCCTTTGTTGGTTTTTTATTCCCAAAAACAATATACAACAAACCGCCAAAAACCGGAAAAGATAAAATCGGTATCAGCCAAATAATCTTATATCCTGGGTCATCGTTATCATTATTGATAATATATAAAGTCACAAATATACTTAAAATCGTAAATAACCAGCGCAATGTCCTTGAATCAATAAAAAGAAAATGCATAAACAATGCTACCCATATCATCTGAATTACAATCAAAATAAATGATATTACTATGCGATTAGATAAAAACTTTAATAATTTCATTTCAACTCTCCAATACTGAATAAGATATCATCATGTAAACTTGACTAACTAAATTTAATCCTTCATACAACTCATACTTTATCTTAATAGTGTTACCCGCCTCATAATGAATGAGCCTTGTCTTTAAAGAAATTACCCCATAATCTGTTTGATAATCATTTAAAACATCTTCATTTAAAACAAGGTGTAAAATACCCTTACCATTATGTAAAACTATTTCATTTGTTTTGATTTCTATTTTAATTTGTCGATCTTTTACAAAACTAATAGCTTTATAGCCATTAAATTCTTCTAAATAACCATTTTCATCAAATTTAATAACTTCTTGATGATCTTCATATTTAAAAATATTTCGATATTTGATCTTAATTAACTTTTTCATTATATCACCGTGCATATTATAACACAAATTCGTCAAGAATACTTTTGGTGAGATAATGAAAAAATTAATAAAAATACTAATAACTATTTTAGCAAGTTTTACAGGTATTCTTTTATCTTTATATATTATTGCTTATTCAATGGGAGAACCAGATTTAAATAAAAATCGTTATTTAAAACTATATGATAATAATCAAGAAATTTACTATCAGTCAATTAACGATTATGCTGGTCATTATGTCACGTTAGATAACGTAAGTAGTTATTTTAAAGATAGTATCGTTGCTATTGAAGATCAACGTTTTTATAAACATCGCGGCTTTGATCCCATTGGTATCATGCGGGCCATTAAAGTTAATCTTACAAATCAAAAAAAATCTCAAGGGGCTAGTACTATCACCCAGCAGTATGCTCGTTTACTATACTTAACTAATGAAAAATCATGGTCTAGAAAAATGAAAGAAGCTTTCTTAACAATGCAGTTAGAAACTCATTTAAGTAAAGATGAAATATTAGAAGGATATGTAAATAATGTATATTTTGGTCATGGTATTTATGGAATTGAAAATGCTGCCCAATACTTTTATGGTAAAAGTGCCAAAGATCTAGATCTAAATGAAAGTAGTATGTTAGCGGGGGTCGTTAACGGCCCTACTTACTATTCGCCTCTCAATGATCAAGAAGCTGCTCGTAAAAGACAAGCAATTGTTTTAGATGCTTTGATTGATTGTCATAAAATAACTAATGAGCAAAAAGAAAAAGTGTTAAAAAGTGATCTTAACCTAGCCTCTGAACACAAAGTAGATGAAAATCTCGCTAACAATTTTTATAAAGACACAGTTATTGATGAACTTGAAGAACTAGGTTATTACAACAATACCTATTTAAATCAGGGATTAAATGTCTATACTACTTTTAATCAAGATTATCAAAATATACTTGAAAAAAGTGCTAAAAATTATACTAAAGATAGTGAGGTTGAAACGTCTAGTATTGTTGTAGAACCTTATACAAGTAAAATTCTAGCTTTGATTGGTGGAAAAGATTATTCAAGTTCTCAATTTAATCGGGCCACTAAATCCAATCGGCAAATCGGCAGCACTGTAAAACCTTTATTATACTATCTTGCACTAGAAAATGGTTTTACCCCAGCAACTACATTTCTAGATGAACCAACGACTTTTAAACTCGAAGATAATAGTACTTATAGTCCTAGTAATTATAATGATAAGTATGCATACAAAGACATTACTTTAGCTCAGGCTCTGGCTGTATCTGATAATATTTTTGCAGTTAAGACTCACTTATTTCTAGGTACCGAAAATCTTGCAACATTAATAAAAAAATTTGGTATTGAAAATGTTAAAACTAATGCTTCCCTAGCATTAGGTACTGTTAATACCAACATTTATAATCTAGCTAATATGTATAATGCTATTGCCAGTGAAGGAATTTATAATCATCTCTATACAATAGAAAAAATAACTAATAATAATGGTGATATTCTTTATCAGCATAAATCCAAAAATGAAAAGATGTTGAATCAAGATAGTTGTTTAGTTTTATCGCAGCTTTTGACCGGAAGTTTTAACAGTGTATTCAGTACTTATTTACAAGCAACGATGGCAGCTTATCAGCTAGATAATATCAATGCCTGTAAAACAGGCAGCACTGATTTTGACAATCTTGCAGTTGCATATAATCCTAACATTCTAGTCGCCAGCTGGGTAGGATATGATGATAATCGCAAAATGGAGACTACAAACGATAAAACGGTTGCTAAAAAGACAGTAGTTGATGTTTTAAATTATACTAATGAAACTAAAGAAGTTACCTGGTACCAGCCTTCTAAAAACATTCAAGAAATTGCTATTAATCCCTTAACTGGGGATTTTGATGAAAATGGTGTTGTTTACTGGTTTAAAAAAACGTAATCCTGAATCTTATGATTCAGGATAAAATATTTTATGATCTATTTTATTCTTTTTTGAATTAATTATTGCTCCAACAATTTCTGATACTTCTGGTAAAGCTTTAGTTTGATGATTTATTAAGATCTCAATTGCTTCTGTTTCATCATTATCATAATACAAATATGGAATTTGGCTTTGATCATCGCTAACAACATAATAGCGGGGATCATAGCCTTTTTTTTCATATCGAGCCATCATCTTTAACTTTTCATCACTATTATTTAAATCACGATATATAAATAATTTTCGATTTAAAAAACGATTACATAAATCGGCCAATATTTTATCTTTCCCTTCACTTAAAAACCTAAAATAATATAATACGATATTTTCATCTAAATTTATATAATCAACCACATTTACTTTTCCTTTTAAAAAAGGCTCTAAATAACGAATCTCTCCAAAATCATATCCAGCAAGATAAAGATCTTTCATTCTTCTAAAAATACTAATCAACAATTGTTCATAACTTCTTGAAGTTGGATGATAATAAACCTGCCAATACATATGATATCTAGCTAAAATATAGTTTTCAATCGCCTGAACACCTGAAGCTTTATAAACAATTTTATTATTAAACACTTTCATGACCCTTAAAATCCGATATAAATCAAAATGTCCATAAGTAGTTCCCGTAAAATATGAATCTCTAAGTAAATAATCCATTCTATCAGCATCTAATTGACTAGAAATCATTTGAATCAAAATCTTATTTGGATGCGTTTTTGCTATCACACTGCTCACCTTTTTAGAAAATCCTGGTTCAAAATTTTCTAAAATATGATGTACTTCACTATCATTATTAATAATCTTAATCGTATATTCTTCATGATTAAATCCGAAAGCCTCTTCAAAACAGTGTGAAAATGGTCCATGACCAAGATCATGCAATAAAGCAGCACACATAACTGTCAATTTATCATAATCATTTATATAATCACCTATTTCACTATTAAAAATCATTTTACGCACGATAAAATAAACACCTAACGAATGACAAAATCTCGAGTGCTCCGCACTTTGATATACTTGATGCGTACCCCCTAATTGTTTTATTCTTCGTAACCGCTGCATTTCTTTAGAATTAATCAATTCTAATAAAACCGGCTGGTCTACATGAATATAATTATGAACTGCATCTCTAAATACCTTACTATCATTCAATTTTGTATAACTTAATTTATAAGCACTGGAATTCATTTTTACACCTCCTATAAACATTATTTTATTTATTATAATACAGATAACTAGTTTATGCTATAAGATTCATCTTAGATTCAACCAGATCAATTAGTATAACGATAAAAAGTATGGTTTAAAAATAATAACCATACTTTCTTATTTCTTTATAGACTTAAAATATTATTTATTCCACTATAATTTATAAACTTACTAACAGATTTTTAACTAAAACAATATTTATCGATCTTTTAAATATCTGTTTTTCAATAAGATTCGTAAGATTTGAAGCTGCATTGCAATACCCAATATTGCAAAACTCCAATTAATATGGGTTATAGGATCAAAATTTTTTCCAAAAACATAAAAACATCCGATTGATAATAAATTATGAAAATAAATGTTTATTAGATTTTTAGTACTCAAACGAACTTCTTTTGTCATATTTGCCTTCATCATCTTACTTTTTATGCCTGTTTTTCAATAAAATCCATAAAATTTGAAATTGCATTGCAACACCCAATCCCATATAATACCAATTAATATTTTTCGTGGAGTCTATCCTTTTTCCAGATAAATAAAAAAACGCTAGCGATAACAAATTAACAAAAAAAATATATAACAAAGTCTTACTACTCAAATGAACTTCTTTCATAATATTTCCTTTCTCTACACACTCGCTCTAGCGTTTGTCCAGTAAGATCCCGTTGCCCCAGTATAATCAGAATTCTTATAAACTGTAATATGATCTCTTAAATATCTGTATGAATCATCATGATAAGTATCTATTTTAAAATACACTTCTTTTTGATTATTTCCTCCTACTGCAGAAACAATTAGCGAAATTACTGTAACCGATGTACCTATAGGTGGCATAAGACCTAAAATTCCTGAAACAATTTCTCGTCCTTGTTTATCATAAGTACTTGAACATTTTATAGTATATGCATAATACCATGGTCCATTCATCCCAAATGGTTGAATTTCTTCTACATATTTTTCTATTTTTGCAACTTTTATTTCGTTATCAAAATATAAGTAGTTATCTTTTAAATCAATAGAATGAAATTCTCCATTAGATAAACTAATAAAACAAGCAAATTCCCCAGTCTGAACTATTTTTGTGACTTCATTCGTGATTAAATTAGTAATAATGGTCTCATTATCGTGTTTTTCTATTTTATATAATACATCATTAGATTCAATATATTCGATTGCTCCATCGATGTTCTCGTACGCTGAAACATCTAAAATAAAACATAGAAATAATAGTACCCATGCTAAGATAAAACATATTCCTTTTTTTAGGTTATTATAAATTATTTCCATCTAAAATTCTCCCCTTTTATATATCTGGTTATATAAATTCAAACATAAATACGTACAATTTTATTATCTATTTTTTACATAAATAAATGAAATAAACTTCTATATATACATAACAGTTTTATTAATTATTTTATCCCATTATGATTCTAATATTTAGTATTTTGAAATAAAATAATAAATTTAGACTATAAAGATTCCCTTAATACTATAAACTGTGTAGTCAAGAGTATCTCATCTTGACTTACACAATTCATATTACAAATTTTAAAAATTATTTCTTTCTTTTTTTGTTTGTTGCTAATACCATTGAAGCTAATGCTAATCCTGCTAATGAATAACCTAAACTTGTTGTATCTCCAGTCTTGATACTTACAGCTGTATCTCCTGATTTTACTGTGCTGCTTGTTGCATCTCCGTTTATTACAGGTACTTCTGGATCAACTGCTAATCCTTCAATTGCACTGTTCAATGCTGCTACAGCTGCTTCTACTTCTGCTTCTGTAGCTTCTGGATCATCTAATACTGCTTGGACACCATTTAATGTTTCTTGCAATACATTCCATGATTCAGCACTGTAACTTGCCGCATTTAAACCTTGAGCCTTATTAATTAGATCATTCAATAAATCTTTATTTGGTTTTAATCTCAAGTTCAAGAAGGCTTTTACTAATTCACTATATACTTCATCAACTTCATCCTGCATTGCATTAACATCAACCAATACAACATTTGCTTTTTCCAATACAGCTAACATATCAGACCATGATGATTCAATGTATTTACTTTCATCTAATCCATTGATTTGATCTACTTGTTTTTGTAATGCTGTTTTATCACCTTTAAAGAATTCTAACATCTGCATTACATCTGCTAGTCGATCAAAGGCATTATTTACTTCAACTTGTGCAGCTTTTTCGTTACTATATACTTCTCTTGCATTTGTTAAAGCTTCGTTGAATTCAGTTACTACAACTGGTACAACATTTTCCAAATCAGCTTTTTCAGCCATTTCAATAGCAATTGATAATGCTGTTTTATTAGCTTCTATCATAATTGATGTTTTAGCAATACCATTAGTAAATTGTAACATTACATTATGTTTTCCTTCATCTAATGTTTTTAAATATTCAGCATTAAGAATAATACTCATTGCATTTTCAGCAACTATATAATTATCTTTACTAACTACAACATTATCAACTAATAATGTTGTAAAACTATTTTTTTCACCATTACTTGTTATATTGATTCCATTAGAGTTTCCCTTTATCCAAGTACCATCCTGACCATCAATTATATCATATGCAGTCGTTAAATTATTTCTAAAAGTAATTGAGCATACATTGAGTACTTCTCGATCAGTTAAACCTTCACTTTGTAATTGGGCTGCTCTTTGAGCCGATACTACCTCACCATTTTCTACAATTACTAAACCTCCACTCCATGATGAATCAGCTTGAATTTGATCATAAGCATATTGTATCGCTGTAGCAACCCATGTTGCATACTCAGGATTATTTAAATATGGTGTATGTCCGCCAATATTATATCTTATTTCATTTTCAACAATATAATTGGCTGCTTTTTGAGCTCCTAATAACCAATTTTGAGCATTTGACATATAAAAATTAGTTCCCCCATATTGGATTTGAGCACCTAAAGAATCACCACTATAAATTACTTTATGAGTTAGATCTGCTAACTGTCCACCTCCTGGAGTATGTTCATTAGGAATTTCAATAAATTGGAACTCAACCCCAGCTACTGTAAATTTCTCCATATCTGACAATGTTTTAATAGGAAAAGCTGCAACAACATCAATTCCATTAACTCTAGCATGTGGTTCATTTTCTGGCCAATACATGGTTGTAATTTCTTTTAATCTTTCATCCTGAGCAATAATAGCAAGATTATCACAATGATCAAGATGATTATGAGTACAGAAAATCTTTAATGATTCACATTTATCACCAATAACACTTTTTATAACCCTATTTAATACATTTTGTCCATAAAAATCAACATCGATCATAAATGCTTCTTTTCCGTCTTTACTTACATAAATCATCGGATTTTCTAAATCTGTATTTCTAATCATGTACCATGTTCCAGCATCATCTTCCTTCATTTTAATAACAAAGAAATTACCATACTGTGTCGTTAAATCATGTTGATTTTGGTATGCATAATCAGCATCATATCCCATAACTACACCTGTGATTGAATCATGCATTCCTATATCGTATCCCCACCATCCATGAGCATCTATGTGAAATTTTAAAGTTACATTTCCTTCTTTACTAGTAGCTATAACATCTGTTCCACCTCGATATGTTTCAGTAGCAAACGCCTCTGTATCATAAGCAGAATCCCAATCATATTGTAAATCTGTAGTTGGGTCAAAATCATTAATTTGTTTTAACAAACCAACTAATTCATTAACATATGTGGCATCAACCATGTTACCTTTACTATCAATAATTGTATAACCTTCATTTTTATCTACTAATTCTTTTACTTGTAACACATTTGCATAATAGCTTAGCATATTATAATAACTTGTTCCTGGTTCATCAACACAATTTTTATATTCTGATACTAGATTAACACCTACTAATTGTACATCTACAGTTATTGTATTATTTTCGGCATCTTTTATTTTATTTATGTCTTTGACTGATAAATGTGATTTTAATGTAGTTGATATGTGCTGTTGTGTTTTAGTCCCATCAGCTTCATATCTTGGAATAATAATACTATTTAATGCTCTTTCACTACTACCTGTTTCTTCTTGAAGTTTTTTAATTGTAGCAATATTTCTCACATATATTCCAGGATAATATCCATCATTATTTAAATCAGCATCTAATGAATAAATTGCAGCATAATTACTATTTCCTCCAGCAGGAATAAAATCAGCATTGATTTCATAATTATCTGCAGCAATATTATTTAATAATGCTTGATATTCAAGTATATGCCATAATCCGACTTCTTGTACCGCTATACCATTAGAATGAGCATCGCCTTTTGCTTCCTGCCATCTATGACCTGTATAACAAGCTAAATCAGGCATATCTTTTACTATCTCAACTAACTCATCTACTCCTTTTTTAAAATCTACTAACTGATTTTCATCAGATTGTAACCAAACTGTACCTGATCCTAATGCATCACCACTAAATAAAACATGATCTTCTTCATCTAATAATGCACAAGATCCCTCAGTATGGGCTTTTAATCCATAAACAGTAAGAGTTCGATTTCCAACATAAATCTTATCATTATCTTCAAAAGTCTCAATTTTACATTCACCATCTCTAATTACTGAGGCTAAGGAAGATAAATCATCTTTATGAATTTTAATAACGACATCCTGTCCTAATACTTTATAGCCATTTCTAGTTTCGTCACGAAATAGTCCTGTATGATCACCATGACTATGAGTAATAACAGCTGAAGTAATTCCATTTGGAGCTAATGCATTAAAAATTTCTTTTAATATATTATCACTAAAATGACTACTATAATCTTCTCCATTTCCCCCATCAATAATATCTGCACGATTATCACCAATAACTAAATAGATAGAAGCTCCATTATTAGTAGGACCATCTGCTACATAAGCTGCTGTACACTCATCAATATGATAAATATCATGTTGTAATTTTGTAATACGCATTTGTTTAGTAGAATCATCTAGATCTACAACATCAAAATAATAACCTGGTTCAGCAGTTTTCATAGCTTCTAAGCTGTTTACTGCAAATTTTCCTGTGCTATCATAATCCGTTGTATTTCCTAATACAACATCGCCTTCATTAAGAACATCTTGTGCAAAAACATTAGATACTATATTAGCACTACTACCTAATACCATAGTCGTTATTAAAAATAAATTTCCTATTTTTTTCTTCATAATTACCTCTATTCCTATATATTTGTCTTTATTAACCATAAATACATAATTTAAATTTTTACTTTTATAAAATTCTTGATGATTTTTAACCTTGTTGATAAATTTATTGTTTATAATTTTTTTAATCTATATTTTTCGTACTTAAAACTAATTTTGATAGACCTTTTTAATATTCTTAATAAATTTTTTTACATCTTTTGAAGGTTCAAGAGAATACATAATTCCAAAAGGAATAGTATAATCCCAATTTACTGGGATAACCTTTAACAAAGGATGGATATTACGCCAATTTCCTATCGCCATAAGCAAATTACCACTGCTTTGACAGTAATTAAATATATCAATATCATAAAATTGAAAGTCAATAACATTTATTCTTGAATGATATTTCAAAATATCGTCTCGTAAACAATCAATATAACTATTCCACCCCTGACGAATTAACATCAAATTTTCTCCATATAAATCTTTAATATCAATTATATCTTTTTGAGCCAAAGGATGATACATTGGTACCGCAACACAAATTGATTCCTTAGTTAGTTCTAAAGCGTTACAATGATTTTCCTTTAAAAAATTATTGTCATAGATATTGGCGACTATATCAATATTCTTTCCCAAATTAGTTAGTATCTCTCTAGCGTTTTCAGCAGTATCTTCATATGAAATAAGTTCAAACTTTATTTCTGGACAATATTGTTGTACAGAATTCCATACTCTTAAAAGAAACTGACATGGTGTCATTATCGAAGTTCCCAATCTTATTGCATGACTGTTTTTTTTCTCGACACTCTTTGCTCTTACAATAGAATCCTTTACATATTGAACCAGATAGGTCACATCATTATAAAATGACTTTCCAGCATCTGTTAAAGTTATTCCTTTATTGTCTCTATAAAATAGTGGAAAACCAATTTCATTTTCAAGTAAATTAATTTGTTTTATTACTGCTGTAGGTGAAATGAATAACTTTTGTGATGCTTTTGAAAAACTACTTGAATCTGCCACAACTAAAAATGTTTCAAGATGTGGATTATACATAAATTTATCACCTCATTTAAAAATCAATTATATTAAATTCTTTATAAACTAATATTTTCTTTTTTTATTTGCAACTAATACCATTGAAGCTAGTGCTAATCCTGCTAATGAATATCCTAAGTTTGCACTATCTCCTGTCTTGATACTTACTGTTGTATCTCCTGCTTTTACTGCACTATTTACTCCTTCATCTGCACTTAGTACTTCTGTTTCTACTGGTACTTCACTATTAGCTACTAATCCTTCAATTGCATTATTTAATGCTGTTACTGCTGCCTCTACTTCTGTTTCTGTTGCTTCTGAATCATCTAATACTGCTTGGACACCATTTAATGTTTCTTGCAATACATTCCATGATTCAGCACTGTAACTTGCTGCATTTAAACCTTGGGCTTTATTAATTAGGTCATTTAATAAGTCTTTATTTGGTTTTAATCTTAAGTCTAGGAATGCTTTTACTAATTCTGTATATACTTCATTGACTTCATCCTGCATTGCATTTTCATCAGCTAAAACTGCATTTGCTTTATCCAATACTGGTAACATTGCCTGCCATGATGATTCGATATATTTACTTTCATCTAATCCATTGATTTGATCTACTTGTTTTTGTAATGCTGTTTTATCACCTTGATAGAATTCCAACATCTGCATTACATTTGCTAGTCGAGCAAAGGCACTATCTACATCAGCTTGTGCAGCTTTTTCATTACTATATACTTCTTTAGCATTTGTTAAAGCTTCATTGAATTCAGTTACTACAGCTGGTACAACATTTTCTAAGCTTGCTTTTTCAGCCATTTCAATAGCGATTGATAGCCCTGATTTATCCACTATAGGATTAGCAGGTTTATTTGTATCTTCCCATAAATAATCTTTTATAAAAATAGATAATAAAGTACGCCATGCACCCCAATCATGTCCTCCATTTACTGGATACAAATCGTATTGAACATCAGCTGCTTCTAATCTACTAATAAAATTAGGATAATATTGTTTACCAAATGGATCAAGATTTCCGTATCCTAGCATTAATGTTGGATAATTTTTATTTTCTATATTTTGAACATCAACATTTGCTATTGTGTGTGAAAACATTCCAAAATATCCAAAATCCCCAGCATTTTCTTGATATAAGAAAGTTGCAAGTCGTGATCCGCCTGATAATCCTGCAAAAGCACGATCTCTAGCATCTTTAGATACACTATAATGTGATTCAACATAAGGAATAACATAATTCATGATATTATCTTTTATTCTTTCAAATCCTCTTCCTGGAGCTGAGTTCCCTAAATTAAAATATGTAAGATCTAATGTAATTATTATTGTATCTTCAACTTCACCTTCAGCAATCAAATTGTCCATAATATTTTTTGCAGATCCAATTTCAAACCACTCTACTTCGTTTCCACCACTTCCATGTGATAAATACAAAGTTTTATATATTTTATTTTCATCATATCCTTTAGGTAAATATACACCCATAGGTTGCATCGTTGCATCTATTGCTTCATATGATACATAATTAACTGTCCCTGTATTATCATCATTTCTAGAAAAAACATATTCCTGACCATCTAAACAATCAGTAGCATCACCAACATAGAAAAGACTCCAGCCACTATCATTATCACCATTAGCAAAGGGCTTATTTTCAGGATCTACAATTTGCTGGGCTCTACTAGATCCAGTATAAAATATATTAAATCTGTAATAATATTGTCCATTAGGTAAAGGAATCTCAACTGTCCACACCCCTTTTTCAACTTCATTCATATCAATTGTTACATATCCACCTGGAGCAATTAAATGACCTGTTGTAAACATACCATTCTTAAAGTTTTCTGGAGCCACTGGTGTGATCGTTCCTACACTTCCATTATCTAAATACTCTTTAGCTGCTTCTGTCGTATAAAATGCAAAACCTCCTGTCAATTGTACGCGACTTATATCTTCTTCACTATTAAACGTGAATTTAACTTGATATTGAGCATCTGAATTAGGAAAATCTGTATTTTGTGTAATTGTGATACTTTTTGGTGATTCGATACTTTCTAACTCTTCAATTGCATCATTCATTGTATTTAAAGTAGAATTTGATAATGCATATGCTGGTACTGAAATTATTGAACACACGGTTAACATACTGAGAAATACTGCTGTTATTTTTTTAAATTTATTTTTCTTCATTTTTCCTTCCTCCTTTAATATTAAATTTTTAATGTTTATTTTTCTCCTTTCTTTAATTTAATTATAGCGCTTACATTTATTTATCCTCAATCAATAAAAAAAGATTAATGTTTTAAGAAATGATAAAATCATTTCTTTATCCATTAATCTAATATAAAGATATTTTTTTATGATTTTTATAAATATTTCTATTTATTATATACGTATTTCATAAAATATTCATATTTAATTAAATTAAATATTTCAATAATAATAAGATTTTCAATTTCACTATCATCATCCCCATACAATTTAATAAAGACGTTAAACTTTAAAAAAGTTGAAAATATTTCATTTTGTGATATTATTGCTTTTTTTGAAGAAACATCTTCATATAAATCCAAAAAAGTTTGTTTATTCATAGCTAAAAACCGTCCTGTTACTGTAATAAAAATAAGTAACGAATTTTCATCATAATCTTTTTTATTATCTTTATAGCTTATTTGTTCAAGGTAAATAGCCTTATTAAAAATCCTCATATCTTCTACAAAATTTAACAATAATGATAACGGATAAACAGCTCCCACAAAATATACTGACCTTGATTCATAAATTAAATCAACTATTTTTTTTATTTGTTCCAACAATTCTGTCTTATTAATCTTTTTTTGATATAACAACTCAATTTGATTAAGAATATTCTCAGCATCAAACTGCATATATCTAAACTCAATTTGCTCCAATCTTCCTTTTCTAGTACTCGAAAGTATATTTTTCATTTTCTTAAATGTTTCTATTCCCATTAAATGACAAAATTTATTTATTGTTGGTACTGAAGTATGACAATTTTGCGATAATTCATTAATAGAAATAGTTTCTATTTCATCAAGATGATCTAATATATAAATCGCAATCGAATAATAAATATCTTGATTAAGCGTGTTATAAGTAAAAAGCAATAAAGTTGAAATGACAGTATTCATCCACACTCCCTGGTATATTTATAAATGACTCATCTAATGAGTTCATCATCAGCTAGCTGATGATGAAAAAAGTCATCTGATATACCTTCTCCTTTCTTCAACCTTTTAATCCGCGGTTGATTACGGTTTGGTTTATCTGTAATATGTGTTTGTGGATTTGTATCTTTCCCTTTTATTTTAAATCAGTAACAAGCATCATATCTAAATAAATTATAAAATCTTTATATAAGGTTTCATAGTATGTGTATGGAAGCGCAATAGATATATCAACATTTTCATTAGTATCTTGACCAATAAATGCAATTTTAGCTTTAGAATCATTTAAATTTTGTAAAGCATCCATGGTTATTGTCAAAAGTTCCTTATAGTTTCTCCAATTCATATATGGTTCAACAATAATAATAAGATCATTTTCTTTTAAATCAGAAAATAAAAGATTTTGTTTTTTTATATCCCAACACATATTATCAATAACATCTTTTCCCATCATTAATAAATAAGAAGTCGATAAATGAAAACAAGAGATATATTTATTATGTCCATAAAATAATATTTTTGAACTGTTTTTTATTAGGTCTAAAAAATTATGATATACATCTTCTCGTAATTGATTTTTACACTGTTTAATAAAATCAGCTTTAATATTCTCATAGATAATCAAATCCATATGTTGATAAGATTTTAAAATATTATTTAATTCTAACGCCTCAAGTGATAACTCATCAATAAATACTGTAAAGCCACTAAATCCTGCTCTTTGACAAAATCTAATCACTGTTGATTTAGATAAACCAGTTTCTAAAGAAATTCTTTTCAAACTTACTTTTTTCAAATTCAATAAATTTTTAAGAAAATATTTTGATAAAATAAATTCTATTGAATCTGTCTGTGCTGTATTATTTACCATCTTTAATTTATCTATTATGTACATAGAACCACCTTTTATAATTGTTAAGAGTTTTTTATTATTTTAAACAAGGTTATTATTTAGTCTAATCCGAATCTATTCCCTTTATTAACTTGATATTTATATTTTATCACACAAAAAAATAAAAATACAATATTGATCTCGCATTATACTATAATTAAAATACATAGTAAAAATTACTCAATAAAAAAATTATAACAACCATAAAAGGAATCAAATATTTTCAATACTAGAAAAACTTGATCCCTTATACTAACTGTTATAACTGTTCTCTATCGATATTATTTAACTATAAATTTTCACCATTACTTGCGATTACTTTTTTATACCAATCAAAAGATTTCTTTTTTCTTCTTGAAAAGTCACCACTACCATCATCATACTTTTCTACAAAAATAAATCCATAACGTTTAGCCATTTCTCCTGTAGATGCACTTACTAAGTCAATACATCCCCATGGGGTGTATCCCATCAAATCTACACCATCCAACACCGCTTCATGCATCTGTTCGATATGTTGACGTAAATAATCAATACGATAATCGTCATTAATACTTCCATCTTCTTCAATCTTATCATATGCTCCTAGTCCATTTTCTACTATCATTAAAGGAATATGATAACGATCATAGATTTCATTTAAAGTAAAACGTAAACCTTCAGGATCAATTTGCCAGCCCCAATCACTTGCCTTTAAATATGGATTAGATACTCCACCAATCAAATTTCCCGCTGCCATTTCTTTATCTTCATCTGCCGTTCCACAACCTGACATATAATAAGAAAACGTATAAAAATCAACACAGCCTTCTTTTAAAATCTTTAAATCATCTTTTTCTATTTTAATATGAATATCATTTTGATCAAAATAACGTTTTATATACCCTGGATATTCGCCACGTACCTGTACATCTCCACAAAACCAATTTTTTATGTGATTCATCTCTTGACACACTAATACATCTTTAGGATTACAAGTTAATGGATACATAGTTGCAAAAAGCAGCATACATCCCACTTTATTTTCGGGATTGATTTGATGCGCTAATTTAACTGCCTTTGCACTTGCCACAAATTGATGATGTAATCCTTGAAAACGAAGTTGAGGAATATCGACTGGATGCATGAAATCTTTAGTTCCTTCATTTAAAATTCCTTGAGATAAAAATCCCCCAAAAGGACCTGTAGCACTATTGATTTCATTAAAAGTAAGCCAATATTTTACCTTTCCATTATAATGATTAAAAATCACTTCACAATATTTTATAAAAATATCAATCATTTCTCTAGAAGCCCACCCATTGTATTTTTTCGTTAATGCAAAAGGAACTTCATAATGAGAAATTGTGACCAAAGGCTCAATTCCGTATTTTAAACACTCATTAATGACATTATCATAAAATTCTAACCCTGCTTTATTAGGTGTTTTCTCTTCACCGGTAGGGAAAATTCTTGTCCATGCTATAGAAAAACGAAATACTTTAAATCCCATTTCTGCAAATAACGCAATGTCTTCTTTATACCGATGATAAAAATCAATCGCTTCATGACTTGGATAAAAAGTTCCCTCTTCCAATACCGGTGTAATTCTTTTAGGAGTAGTATGTGTTCCTCCTGTACAAATATCTGAGCAAGATATCCCTTTTCCACCTTCTTGCCAGCCACCTTCAAATTGGTTTGCTGCAGTAGCGCCTCCCCACAAAAAATCTTTTTTAAATGCCATATTTCCTCCTCTATTAAATACAGAAAAACTAAAATAGTACAGTTACTAATTCATCATTAACTTTTGTTTCTCTTTTATCAGTCTTTATTAAATCTAACATATCTTTACTATTAGTAATAATGATTGGTGTTTGGGTTAAATAACCAGCTTTTTCAATCTCCTTAAGATCAACATCAACAAGTAATTGTCCTCTTTTTACTTTATCTCCTTGTTTAATATAAGCATTAAATCCTTTACCGGCCATTTGAACTGTATCTAATCCAATATGAATTAAAATTTCAACACCACTTTCACTAGTTATTCCAATAGCATGTAACGTTGGAAATAAAGTTGTTATCGTCCCATCTACTGGCGCTACTACACGTCCGTTAGTGGGAATGATCCCAATTCCATCACCTAATGCACCTGATGCAAATGCGTCATCTTTTAATTCAGATAAAGAAACGACCTTCCCTGTCATTGGTGATAAAATAGTTTCTTTTGTTGTTTTATTTGATTCTATTTGTCTTTTTTTTTTATTATCTTCTAAACTTGAATTATCATTCCAGAAAAAATAAGTTAATAAAAATCCAATAATCATTGAAACAGCAATAGAAACAAATGAATAATACATAGAAGTTGCGTCACCAGTTGGTGAAATAAAACTTACTGTTCCAAAAATTCCTAACCCACCAATTACATATTGTTGTCCACCAAGGAAAGTAAATACACCTCCGGCAACAGATGCTGCAATACATGCAAATATAAATGGTTTCTTTTCAGGTAGTGCAAATCCATAAATTCCTGGTTCTGTAACACCACAAATTCCAGAAATAATTGCAGGAATAGTTAATGCTTTTTTATCTTTATCTTTCATTTTTATATACATTGCAATAAGTACTGCTGTTAATGCAAAAGTTGTTCCAAATTGTCCAACTAAAATTGTATCATATCCTAAATTCGTAACATTCATAATTGATAATGGAATAATTGCCCAATGTAATCCAAACACTACTAAAATTTGCCACGTAAAACCAACAACTGCTCCAGTCAATACAGGTGATAAATCATAAATTGCTGCAAATCCTTGAGTCAATAAATCCGTAAATAATGAAATTACTGGTCCAATAATTAATAGCCCAATTGGTAAACTAATAATTAATACAAAGAAGGGTACAAAGAAATTTTGTAACATTTCAGGAATAATTTTCTTTGCATATTTTTGAACTAATGATGCAAATGCAACGATAAGTAATACAGGTACAACAGTGCTTGTATAATTTGCTGCTACAAAAGGAATTCCTAAAAATGTTGTAAAATAATCACCAACTAATGGAAGTGAGCCTAATGCCTCACCAGCTGCTGATAAAGTATCAGCTTGAATCGTTGGATAACATAATGTTGCTCCGATCAACATTCCAACAATCACATTAACATTGAATTTCTTAGCTGCTGTATACCCTAAAGCAATCGGCAAGAAATAAAATATTGCATCACCAATTGCATTTAATACCATATAAGTTCCTGTAGAATTAAAATCTGAACCAATTATAAATGATAATAATGCAACCAGACCTTTGATAATACCAGATGCACATAGCGGTCCTAAAATTGGCTGAAAACATCCACTAACTATATCAATTAATTTATTAAATACTCCCTTAGGAGCTTCATTTGAATCACTTTCTGTTTCATTACTGATCCCCAAAATTTCACAAACATCAGCATAGACTTGTGGAACATGATTTCCAATAACAACTTGATATTGCCCAGCGCTATGCATAATTGTCACAATACCTTTTGTACTTTTTAAAACATCATCATTTGCTTTCGCTTCGTCTTTTAATTGAAAACGTAATCTTGTAATACAGTGGGTAACACTTCTAATATTTTCTTGTCCACCCACATTTTTAATAATCTCTTTTGCTAAACTTTCATATTTACCCATAAAAGGTACCTCCATTAATTTCTACTTTTCATTTTTAATAATTAATTGAGGATTTGGCCAACTAAATGTAACCACTCTAATTTATTATTTTATATAATCAAAGACGCAACTATATATAAATTCTCTCTAACTGTCTTTTATTATAGTTCTATAGGTTTAGCCAACTAAATGTAACTACCCATTTTTTTAAGTATCACCTATTACCTCCTTTTATCCTAAATTTTATATAAAAATATCATTTTACTTTTTAAAAAGACATTTTTATTTTCTTAAATAAAATATTTATTAAAAACTAAGTTTTTGTCTTATATACAACTCTTTCAATATGAATAGTCAAATATAATTTTTCTTCATCTGATAATTCATATTCATATTTCCGATATATAAAATTAGATATTTCATTTACACAATAATATGCATTTTTATATTTAGTTTTTACCATATCTAATAATGAGCTGTCATCCATATCTTCAAAAGTTTTTCCACTTATTAACCGTTGTGCAAAAAACTTTAAATGAGTAATAAATCTATAATAATACACTGAATTTTCATCAAATTCTATTTGAAACTTATACTTAACAATATTAGATATCTCTTGCATAACTTTCGTAATTGCATACATATTTTGCATACTATCTTCATCTATTTCAGCATTAACAATATGTAAAGCAATGAACCCTGCTTCATCATCTGGTAATCGAACTTTAAATTTTTTTTCTATCATATCCAAAGCTGTCATTCCAATATCAAACTCATCTGGATAAAATCTCCTTATATCCCACAGCAAAGCATTTTTTATATTAATTCCCTCAAGATATCTATCTATCGAGGTATAAATATGATCTACTAATGAAACATATATCATTTCATTTATTCTTTTCCCTAAACAGGCTTTACTATAAACAACTATTTCTTCTGTAACTTCCAAATACTCTAAAGGTATATCTACTACTAATTCTTGAAGTTTATTTAATGCAACACTATTAGTTAAGGTGAATACTTTTTCAATACTTTTCTTTTCTATCTCGTCACCAATTTTTTTATTAAACGCTATTCCTTTACCCATAATAATTTTTTCAACATTATTTTTATCTTTTACAACGATCACATTATTATTTAGAATTTTATCAATTATCATGCTATCCTCCTTTCTAAAAAGTGTTTATAAAAAGAAATCAGTTAATATAAAATCACGCCCTTAGATATTATATTTTTATATTTCACTTTATTAAAATTATACAAACTGATATCATCTTGAGGAAGAGTTTTTTGGTTTATACGTATAAACCTTTTAGTTAATGCAGATTAGAAACTAAATTGATATGCTGCTTATATTTTACAAATTTATCTAAAATATTGTCTTTTTAAGTATCTAATACATATTATTTAAACAGACCCCCATATCTCAAACTGCAGTTTTTAACATAATAAATATTTGATATCTTTAACAATAAAAAAAGGCCTTTAGCCTTTTTCTTCTGATTTATTTTTTTTCTCATAGTAGTTTCTTACCAGCATTTGTGTTTTTCTAATATGATGCTGTATTTTTTCTTTTGCCAATTCTTTATCACGAGCTAAAATGGCTTCATATATTTCACGATGTTCTTTAGCTGCCGAAACTAAACGATCAGGTTGGCGAATTGAATGTCTAGAAGTTACATGAATATAATAATTTATATCTGTCAATAACTGTTCGAAATATTTTGATTGCGTACAGCGATAAATTGCTTCATGAAAAGCAATATTAATTTCATTAAACTTTTCTTGATCACCTTTTTTAGCATAAAACTCCATCAAATCATAAACTTCTTTGATTTTCTCTAACTCTTCATCATTTATTCTTTCAATTGCTAATTGAATCGCAAGGCCTTCTAAAGCATGTCTGATCTCTAACATATCATCAATATCACGATGTGAAAATCCTAAAACATAAACACCTTTATTAGGTATACTTTTTACTAGACCTTCTAATTCTAACTGCTTTAAAGCTTCACGAATTGGTGTTCTAGAAATATTTAATTCTTTAGATAAAGCAACTTCATTAAGTTTTTGCCCTTGTGTATATTCTTCGTTTAAAATCTTATCACGAAGCAGGGTAAAAATTTTATTTCCTAACGATCCATGCCCTGTGTTTTCTAATAAATTTTTTGCCATAAATTACCCTAACTTTCTTATAATTGCAGCTGTAAATTCTGCAGTAGAAGCACTTCCACCAATATCAGGAGTAACCGTTACCCCTTCTTCTACTACAGCTGCTAATGCATTCCTTAATTTATTAGCAGCTTCTAGTTTTCCTAATGCTTCCAGCATTAAAGCAAATGCTAATAACAACGCACTTGGATTAGCGATGCCTTTTCCAGCAATATCTGGAGCACTGCCATGAACTGCTTCATAAATCCGATATTCATCCCCAATATTTCCACTTGGAGCAAATCCTAGCCCCCCTACTAATCCTGCACATAAATCAGAAACAATATCACCATATAGGTTAGGTGCTACTAAAACATCAAATGTTTCCGGGCGAATCACTAACTGCATACACATATTATCAACGATTACTTCTTGCACTTCAATCTCTGGATAATCTTTAGCCACGTCCCTAAACGCTTCTAAAAATAGTCCATCAGTATATTTCATAATATTTGCTTTATGAATCGCCGTAACCTTTTTACGACCATTATTTTTAGCGTATTCAAAAGCATAACGACAAATTTTTTCACTTGCTTCACGAGTAATTAGTTTGATGCCATTAGCCATATCAGGATTGATCATGTATTCAATTCCTTTATATAGATCTTCTGTATTTTCACGAATCATTACTAAATCAATATTTTCATAGCGTGAATTGATTCCTTTAAAAGATTTAATTGGACGAACATTAGCATAAGTAGCAAACTGTTGTCTCAAAGCAACATTAACACTTCTAAATCCTGTTCCAATTGGTGTTGCAGTTGGTCCTTTTAAAGCCCATTTATATTCTTTGATTGCATCAACTAAACCTGGTTCAAATACTTCTTTTGTATTAACTGCATATTCTGCTCCTGCTTGATATTCGACCCATTCAATATCTAAATTCATTGCCTTAGTAATATCAACAACACTCTTTGATATTTCTTTTCCTATTCCATCACCTGGTATTAAAACAGCTTTCATTAAAATTCACCTCCTAATTCTTTAATTGCATTTAATAATCCACCATAATTGATCATTACTTTTTCTCTTGGTGATAATGTAAGACTAGCTTCGATGGATTCATTAGTAGTTTCATTAATTACTTTTACTTTACCATTATGTTCAACTACCTCTTTAATATTAACGATTTTGTAACTATCTTGATTATTAAAGAAATCTTGATCTTTAGCTTCGATAACTAATGGTAAAATACCATTGTTGATTAAATTAGAACGATGGATTCTTGCAAATGATACCGCAAAAATTGCTTTAATTTTTAAATAATTTGGCACAAGAGCAGCATGTTCACGAGAACTTCCTTGACCATAATTATCACCACCAACAATGAATCCACCACCATTAGCAACTGCTCGATCATAGAATTCAGGATCAACTTTACTAAATGAGAATTTAGCTAAATGAGGAACATTAGAACGATATGGCAATAATTTACTATCTGAAGGCACAATATGATCGGTTGAGATATTATCACCAACTTTTAAGACAACTTTACCACTAATTTCATCAGTAATTTTATCACCACGAGGAACCGGCTTAATATTTGGTCCCATATAAACTTCATTATTTTCATCATATTCATCAATGAAGAAATTACCATTTTTTATAAATGGCGTATTCGGTACCTCATCTAAATACATATCATCCTCAAATTCATCTGACAGATATCCTTTAATTGCACTTAATGCTGCAACCTCTGGTGAAACTAAATAAACACTTGCATCATTAGTTCCTGAACGTCCTTTAAAATTACGATTGATCGTTCTTAAAGATACCCCTTTAGATAATGGCGCCTGCCCCATTCCAATACATGGACCACAGCCACATTCAAGAATTCTTGCCCCAGCATGAACCATATCCGCCAAAGCACCATTTTCAGACAACATTGCTAAAATCGAGCTAGATCCTGGCGCAATTACTAGTGAAACATGATCAGCTACTTTACGTCCTTTTAAAATCTTAGCCGCTTTCATCATATCGGCAAAAGATGAATTTGTACAACTCCCAATAACAACTTGATTTACCTTCATTCCTTCAAGTTCTTTTACTGGTACGACAGCATCAGGACTATGTGGTTTCGCTGTCATTGGTACTAAAGATCCTAAGTCAACAGTCAATTCTTGATCATACGCAGCATCATCGTCAGCCTTCATCTCAACATAGTCTTCAACTCGCCCTTGTTGTGCTAAATATTCTTTAGTTCTTTCATCAGTTGGGAAAATAGAAGTTGTTGCTCCTAATTCAGCTCCCATATTACAAATTGTCGCCCGGTCAGTCAATGATAATGATGCAACCCCATCACCTGTATATTCAATGATCTTATTAACACCACCCTTAACTGTTAATTGTTGTAGAATATATAAAATAATATCTTTAGCTGACACCCATGGCGCTTTTTTTCCTTTTAAATTTATTTTTACCACTGTTGGACATTGTAAATAATATTTTCCCGTTGCCATAGCTACAGCGACATCCAATCCTCCTGCACCAATAGCAATCATTCCCATCGCTCCACATGTTGGTGTATGTGAGTCAGAACCAACTAATGTTTTACCTGGTTTTGAAAAATTTTCTAATTGTAATTGGTGGCAAACACCATTACCTGGTTTTGAAAAAACAATACCATGCTTTTTAGCTACACTACGAATAAATTCATGATCATCCATGTTTTCAAAACCTGTTTGTAACATGTTATGATCAATATATGCAACTGCTTTTTCCACAGCGACATGTTTAATATTCATTGCCTCTAATTGAAGATAAGCCATTGTTCCTGTTGAATCTTGTGTTAAGGTTTGATCGATTTGTATTCCGATCTGCTCACCAGGAATAAGATTTCCATCTTTAAGTTTACTGCATAAAATTTTGTATGCCAAATTCATACCCATTGTGATATACCCCCGTCTTTTCTATATTGCATACAATTATACAAAAAAACAATATTGATTACAACCCCTTAACCAAAATTTTAAAATAAATGTTTTTTTTAAAAAACAATATATTTATGTTAGTAAAAAATTAAATATTATTACTTATAAAAATATGTTAAAATACAAGCGGTGATAAAAATGTTAATTGAATGTTCAAATATAACAAAATCTTTCCAGGGTATTCCTTTATTAAAAGATATAACTTTTAAAATTGATGATCACGATAAAATAGCAATTATTGGTGTAAATGGAGCAGGTAAAACAACGATTCTTAAAATTATTTCTGGTGAAGAAGAATATGATGGCGGTAATCTTTTTAGTAACAAAGAATTATCTTTAGGATACTTAAAACAGCAGCATGATTTAAACATGAATAAAACAGTATATGATACAGGTTTAGATGTTTTTGCTCCGTTGCTTGCCATTGAAAACAGACTACGTGAACTTGAAGTATTGATGAGTAACGATCATAGTGAAAAAATACTAAACGAATATGATCGTTTAACTCATGAATTTCAAGAGCATGATGGTTACAGTTATCCTAGTAAATTAACCGGTGTTTTAAAGGGACTAGGATTTAGCGAAGAAGAAATGAATTTTAAGGTATCAATGTTATCAGGTGGACAAAAAACAAGATTAGCGCTTGCTAAAATGTTGCTAAAAGAACCTAAGCTGCTATTACTTGATGAACCTACTAATCATTTAGATAATAGTGCAATCAATTTTTTAGAAGGATATTTAAAAAACTATCCTCATGCAATTATTGTTGTTAGTCATGATCGCTATTTTATTGATAAAGTTTCTAATAAAATTATTGAAATTGAAAATGGTAAATCGAAAACATATAAATGTAAATATAATGAATATTCGATTTTAAAAAAGAAACAACGTGCTGTTGATTTAAAACATTATTTAAATCAACAAAAAGAAATAAAACGAATTCAACAAAGTATTGATACTTTAAAATCATATAATCGTGAAAAACAAGTCAAGCGTGCTGAGTCAAAAGAAAAACAGTTAGCTAAAATGGAACGCATCGAGCGTCCTGAAAACTTACCTGATACAATTACGATAAATTTTAAACCAAAAAGAGAATCGGGATTTGATGTTTTAAAAATTGAAAATTTAGCTGTTAAATTTGATGAAATATTATTTAAAAATATAAATATTGAAATAAAAAAACAGGAGCGAGTTGCTCTTGTTGGTGATAATGGTATTGGTAAAACTACTTTATTTAGAACTATTCTTAATGAATTGAGTCCTTTTCAAGGAAAAATTAAATTTGGCAGTAAAGTGGATTTAGCTTATTATGCTCAAGAGCATCAAACTTTATCAATGAATAAAACTATTTTTAATGAAGTCAGTGATAATTATCCTAAAATGACAAATACGGAAATTCGCAATAGTTTAGCATTATTTAACTTTAAAGGTGAAGATGTTTTTAAAGAAATTTCTTTGTTATCCGGTGGTGAAAAAGGTCGTGTCGTTTTAACTGAAATTCTTTTAAAACAAGCAAATTTCTTAATTTTGGATGAACCTACTAACCATTTAGACATTGCATCAAAAGAAGTTTTAGAAGATGCTTTAAATCAATTTGATGGAACTATCTTTTTTATCAGTCATGATCGTTATTTTATTAATAAAGTTGCTACTAGAGTTATTGAACTAACTAATAATAAAGCGATAAGCTATGAGGGAAACTATGATACATATTTCAGTAGTAAAATTATTGATAAACCAGTAAAAAAGGAAAATACTGATTATCAAAACATGAAACAGCAAAATGCTTTATATCGCAAACAACAAAATAAAATAAAAAAAATAGAAACTAATATTTCTAATTTAGAAAACCAAATCAATATTTTAAACAAGCAGTTACAAAGCGAAGAAGTCTTAAATGACTATCAAAAATACAATCAAATCAATGATGAAATTGCTTTATTAGAAAATCAATTAAATACTTTAATGGAAGAATGGGAAGCCCTACAATAAAAGGGCTTTTTATACTTTCTTGACATTTAAAATACAATAATTCTCATCTACACCCGATCCTTCACAATCTACATAATTAACTTTTACAAGGCAATTTGCCTTCTTATTATTATCATATAAAGAAACCAGATCTCCTTTTTGGATTCCCTCTTCTTTACAAACAATCAAATGACTTATAGAACCATTATCGATCATATTAAAACTTCTACTATCAACTAACAAACTTATCATTAAAATACTCCTTTCTAAATAACTTAGTAAAAACTTATATAAAAAGTCTTATACTATGTAGTCATAATTAGTTGATTAATTTTCTACCATTAATTTTGATTTCAATCGTTTTATCCAGATTATTTTCCAATAATAAAATATCTTCTCTTTTTACTTTTTCATTTCTTTGACACCAAATCTGCCAAAGAGGATATACAATAAATCTTAAAGTTACTGCTATCGCTAAAAGACCTAGAGTAATAGATACCCCTAAGATCAATGGTTTAATTAACATTTTCCAACCTCCAAAATTAACTATCTACCTAATTTATATTCATGAAATATTATTTTATGCAATTAATCAAAGACTACCTATTAAATAAACCATATTTCATATAAATATTTTGTCTAATTAAGACAGATAAATAATTTTTATATTAACTAAAAAGAGTTGATAAATTCATATCAACTCTATTACACATTTTTAATTTATATATTTTCATACAAATAATTTTTCATAAATCTAGTTAATTCTCTATTACTGATTCCTATTTCTTTTAACCAATCGTTAAAATCCTCTAATAATACATCATCATCTTCATTTTTTGATATTACATTATTATTACTTATTTGCACGATCAATTCATTATCTATACACAACGATAAATTGCGATAATAATACAAAACAGCTTCATCGTCTTCAAAAATATATTTAACCATTTTACTGGCACCACCGAGCCACATCGTCACACTAATCTTTTCAGAATCTTCTTGATTGATTTCATACGAATATGGTTTTTGATTCAATAATAAATCTTTAACATAATAATTACGATAATATCTTAAACCACCTATTATTACTAAAACTATTATTACAATTAATAGTACTTTATATTTTTTCATACCTATCATCCTAATCTAAATATATAATCTGATCAGCAATCCCTTTAAAAATTGGATCATGACTAACAACGACAATGGTTTTTCCACTACTTTGCATTCTTTTTAATAATTTGATTACTATTTCTCTATTTCTTTCGTCAAGTGAACCCGTTGGTTCATCCGCTAAAATCAAATCACATTGTTTTAATAATAATCTTGCAATCGCTACTCTTTGCTGCTCACCACCTGAACATTTAAATATTTTTTTATTTTCATAACCTTCTAATTCAACCTCTTTTAAGACTTCTTTTATCTTTTCTTTTTTATCACCTTTAATATTATCCAGCGCTAATTTAAGATTATATTCTACTGTTTCGTTTTCAACTAATGCAAAATTTTGAAAAAGATATCCGATTTTTTCTCTTAACATTTTTTCTGCTTTTCTCGAAAATGGTTTAATATTTTTTTCACCGAATAAAATAACATCTCCACTATCAGCTTTATCAAGTAAACCAATAATATTTAATAATGTCGATTTCCCTGAACCTGATACTCCCATTACAACATTAAATGTATTTTCTTCAACTTCAAAATTAAATTTATCAAATATTATATTATCTTGATATGATTTACTCATATCAATTATTTCAATAACTTTCATTTTACAGCTTCTCTCCTTTCAACCAATTAACCATTTTTTTATTCTCAAAATAAATTATACAGATTATTTCAATAATTATTTCCATCAGCATAAAATAACCTACAAACAAAATTCGTTCATCAAAAGAAAGATCCAGCTTAAAACTTCCAAATAATATTATTACATAACTTGATAAATTAAATATAAATAACTTAATATGTCTTTTGATCCTAGAAATCCCCAAAATATAATTAATCGCCAGCTCTTTACCTTTTTCTTCTAAATAAGTAAAGATGCTTTGAAATACTAAAGTCAAATAAACAATTAAATAAATTCCTAAATTAACTCCAAATTCAACTAACGCAGATTTACTTTGATCCATAAAATAATCATAATAATATTTTGCATTTTGAATATTAACCTTTATCCCATTTAATTCTTCTAATTCCTTTTTTAATTCCCTAACATTATCAGTTTTAATTCCCAAATTTGTAATTCTTGTTTCAAATACCGAATATTCTGTTTCTAATAAAATAATTGGATTTTCTACATAATAAATATCTTGAATATGATAATTTAAAAATTCTCCAGGATTTTCAATATATACTATTTCTACATTGGATGGATAATTTTATAAATCATGATCTTTATACATTTCAGGTACCAATAACGCGCCTTGAGGATAATTATTATAATCAAATTTCTTTCCATCTAACGTTATGATATCATGATTTTTTAAGTAATATTCATTTGCATGAATATATGGATATGGATAGATATCATCATCGTCATTAGTTAATTCAGCTACTTTAATATTTGCATAATAATCTGTAAAATCAGCATAATAACAATCATCCTTATAATATGCAAATATCTCTTTACTCTTTTCTGGTACTTCGTTTAAAAAATATAAGTCTGTTATATCTTCCTTTAAGTCTTTAACTTTCAAATAATTCGTTAGATAAGGCAATGATTCTTTTAATGAAGTAATAAACGGTGTCATCAAAAAGATAACCATAACTATTTTAATAACCATTTGCATATTAAATAATCTTTGAAAATAATTTTTTGTATTTAAATATTTTAAATTACAGCTTAAATTAATAAAAAACCAGTTAAATAAAAAAATAATTACTAAAACTCCAGCGAAATACATATTAAATGGTAAAATCATTTTCAATAATTCAACAGTAACCTTATTAATATCCCGACATAAAACAAAATAAGATAACAAATTAATGATCATAAAAACAATTTGAGAAATAAGCAATGTTCCTAAAAACTCATACCTGGCTATCTTTATAGAAGAAGTTCCCATCATTCTTCTAATCATATATTGTCGATTTTTCCTAATAATGATCGTAGACATAACTGTAACAAAAATAATTATTAATATTACCAATGCATTTTTTAAATTACTAAAAATATAGTCATCTTCAATATCTTCATCATGTACACTCGTTTCATTTAACACCGAAACACTACTATCTGTTTTTTGTAAATATTCTTGTAAATCATTTATAAAATGATCATCTTTACTATATATAGTTAAATATAAATAATTTAACTGCTCTAATCCTGTATCTTCTAAAGCATTATATTGGTAAATATTTATTTTTCTTTTGATTTTATCAAAAAAACCATTATTTAAAATCTTGATTTTCCCTGCACTTTCTTTGCTATCATAAGTAGAATAATATGCTTTTCCAGTTAAATCCGAAAAATCTATTGCTTTACCATCAATGCATAGATCATTAAACAAATTAGTATTATTTGAATATATATAATAATTTTGATTTGTATACATTCCGGCATCATCAAGACTATTATTTAATGCAATAACTACTAAGTCATTTTCTTTAGCATATAATCCTATTTGTTGGTAAATATCTGTAAATTGACTATTTTCAAATCTCACATATACATTAAAATTATTTAATTCTAAGCTATCTTTAACGCTTAAATTTAATTCATTTAATTTAGAAGCTTCAACAAGATTTTTTTCATTGAACGTATAATACACTAATGAAAAAGAAATCAGTACAACTACTACTATTAATAATTTCTTCATTCATCTTTCACCACCTTAACAGCTAATCTTAAAAATGCTTTTCTTTCCCGCATCAATACCACCACTAGCCAAAACTGGACCGCTTATCGAAGCTGTATCTCTTAATCTCATTATATAAGTATATTTATCAAAACTTCCTGTATATCTTCCTTTTATAAACATTGTATAACTTTCATCCGGTGTAGAAATCGTTGCTTCAGCAACATATCTTGTCGTCTTACATCCTATCCTTGCATCAGCAGCATAAATAGAATTTCCCGATACAATTATTCCTAAAATAGATATCAATAAAACTCTTTTTATAAACTTTTAGTATGCTCCTTCAATAGTTTTTAGAAATATCACTTTCTAGTGTTTTTAAATATAGCTATATCTTAATTACATATTAGTATATTTTAAGTATCAAATCTATATACCTGGCAAGATCAGCACAATTTTGGCAAGAATAACACATTTTTATGTATAATATTAAAATAACATTAAATTTTTGCTTTCTAAAAACAAATAATATTATAATAAACATAATGTTATTGACAGATAAAAAATATTTTTTTATAATAAAAATATGAATTTTTTAAATAGAGTATATTGATTAATATACTACTAGTGGGGATGGGGATAATTATGATAATTGCATTAATTGATAATAATGAACAAGAATTAGAAATTTCTAGTTCTTTGATTGAAAATGAGATACAGAAATATACTAATAATTATGTCATTGATAAAATCAATGATCCTAATATATTAGATTTAAATAAATATTATGATGTTATGCTCTTAGAAGTCAATATGCCAAAAGATGGTATTGAACTAGCCAAAGAATATCTCATTTATCATAAAAAAACAAAAATTATATTTATTAGTAATCATATTGAAAGAGTTTTTGATACTTTTGATGTTCATCCTTTTTACTTTATTAAGAAAGATAATTTAAAAATATTTATTTCAAAAGTTATCAAATTATTAATTGATAAGATAAGAATCGATAATACACATTTATCTATTAATACTATATATGGTTTAACTAATATAGAGTTAAACAAGATAAAATATATTAAAAGTGATAAACACTACTGTTTAATTTTTACAACAGATGAAATATATAAAGTTCGTGATACTATTGATAATATTCTTTTAAAAATAGTTAGTAAAAATTTCACTCGTATTCATCAATCAACAATTATCAACTGGCGATATGTTGAAGAATTCAAGTATAATACAATTAAAATTAATCAAGAGTATTTATCAGTAAGTAGAACTTATTTATCTGAATGCAAGAAAACATATACAATTTTTATTAATAGTCCATTTAATATTAATTCAAAAAATTTAAGTAATAATGTTAATAATGAATAAAAATAATTTTGAAAAACTCTTATGTTATAAATACAAAACTGAAGCACTATAAATTATTTTACAGTACTTCAGTTTTTCTACTTAGTTAAAGTAATCATAACTTTAAAAGTTATTTCATTATATCCTTTTTTGTATTTTTCTTATAAAAAATTTTAACTTTTTAGTTTTTATTACATAAAAAGCACCTATAAATAAACTTTCTTAAAATACAAATATCAAATCGCAATATAGTCAATTGATATTCATGATTAAAAAGGAATCCAATTTTATAATTGAATTCCTTTTTGTCTTCAGATCATTCCAAAAACATTATTCAACCAATAAAATACTTTTTCATAAAACTATTTTATAATCCATTGATCCTTATAATCTCTAAAACACAAATCAACATCCCTAACTGACCGCTTTCCATCTTTATTATACATTACTGCAAAACCATCTAATTTTTCATCTGTATAACTTAAACAGACAAAATAATGATCTTTATAAACGAACCTAACCAAATCATTAAATTCCACTAAATCATAATCTTTCGCCAATTCTTCTTTACTTATACTCAAAAAATCAATATCATCAATTTCAAGAGTTGATACATTTTCATCGACATCCAAACCAATATAACTAATTAACGCATTTTCTTTATCTAAAAAATCAACAGTTCCTTCCGTATCAGTTATAGCATAAATTTTAGGTGCCATAATTCGAGTGAATAAATATATTATATCTCTACAATCAGTTTCTATATAACCAAGATCTGTAATATCATGATATGTTGATGTTTCTAATTGTATTTCAAGAGCATTAATTTTAATTAACGGCTTATTACTTCCAGTTTGACAAAATTTTAATATTACAATGATACCAATAACTATAATAATCAAACTGGTTATTATTTTTTTCATAATATATCATCCTTTTTCTTTTCATAATATAGTTTATATATTATGAGAAATTATAAGAAATCATAGGTGTATTTTTATAAGTAATAGGTAAATCTGTTTTAAGTATATATCCAAAACTTTGTTCGTATACTTCCCAATCTTTTCCTCTTCTATCATCACTACTTTCTATATAATATTCTGGTATCCCAGCTTTATATCCATCAGCATCAGGACGTCCGGAGCAGAACAAAACCGTTCCACATGCACATCTATAATAACCCCAATTATACATTGATCTAGACTCATTTTTTGTTGAAAATATATTACATTGTCCTTGATTAACAGCACGATGTTTTCCCTTGTATCTTTCGCAATATATAACTGCTGTTGGTTGGGTTGTATTTTTTTCATTAGCAAATACTGTGTCAGTATTTATAAACACTAAGGAAAATAATATATTTATTACTAAAATAATTTTTATCTGTTTCATTTAAAATTTCCTCTTTTCTTTTAATATTTGTCATAATGTTGTTGTTTTACAACAATTATAAATAAACAATTTAAGACTATATTTTTATATAGATTCTCTAAAAAAATAAACTTATACATTTGTATAACTATTATTTATCAAAACTAATACTGTAAATTTTAATAACCACTATAAAAATTACATGATACCATACTAGCATCTTTGATTTGCATTGGTAAATTTGTACCAATTTTGCTTTTACTATATACAATATATCCATCATAAAGATTTTCCATGTCTATGTGCGTTTCAATATATTTTCCTGGTATATTATTATTACTCTCTGGTCTATTATTTGAAAATATAACTTCTCCACAAGCGCACCTATAAAATCTAAAATTTTCTTCACGTAAATTATCTCCTCCCTCATCATATATATCCCCATGTCCAAAATAATACATTCTATGCTTTGACTTATATCTTTCACAATATATAACACCATTTGGTTTTTCTTCCTCAGCACAAATTTTTACAATTCCCATAGGAATAATCATTAATACAGCTAATAAAATTTTAGTTATTTTCATATTTTCCTCCATTTCCGTCCCTTTCACCAAGCAGACAATACCTTATTAAAAATATTTCTCTCCAATCGTTTTTTATATCTTTTCTTATTAAGAAAAACGACATAACTACAAATTACACGAAAATAAATGAATAGTCTTACTCTATAAAAATGTTCTGAATTTTTATAAATAATTAATCATTCAAGTATAATCAAGTAGACCCTAGAGCTCAGATACTTAAAATCATTTTATTAACTTTAGTGATATTTTACAAACTATTAGTAAATGTCTTTTTTTTAAAGCGTTTTTTATACTAAAAATATATCGATTTCAATTCTACTTATTTTAATGTTCACAAGAATTTTATTATTGTTGCCATCATTGGTATTTACTTCTTAAAAACAGTACATTCACTACTATTTCTCTTAGTTTTAATCTTTATAATCTTACTTACCAAATATAATTGTTGTGATATCTGTATGGAATCTACTGATAAGTATCAAATATTTTTATTTAATAACCTTAAATCTAAAAATTGCACAAACACATTCTCGTCTATCCTAAATATGTTAGAGCTAATCAGCATCTATCACATGATTATTAATGAAGAAAAATTCACCTCCTCATGTTACAAATCTTTAAAAATCCATAATTATAAGAATCTAATATATAGTCAATTTTGATACCCCAGATAATTCTGAATAAACCCAAACATATTCTTATACCTTTTTACGTTTTTTTATTACGATTGGATTAAATTATTTTTCATACTCCTTTTTATAATCAAAAGATATACATCAACCTATTAACTATTTTTTTTATTTTAGTTAAATAAAATATACTACTATTAGAATAATTAAACTCACATTTTTTAATCACTTGATTTAAACATATTTGATGCTTCATTTAACATAATTTTAACAATACAATACAATCATTCTCTATTATATTTTTTTAATATAGCTATATCCTAATTACATATTAATATATTCTAAATAACAAATCTATTTACCTGGCAAGATTAGCACAATCTTGGCAAGAATAACATAATTTTTTTATTTTATAATACAATAATAGCTTTGATATACTAATAAAAAATCATCGTAAATCTTAATAAACTTTTTTAATTTCATCTTGTTTAATAGATATTTTAGTATCATAAAAATAACGTCATTAATTTAAAAACACCTAAACAGGTGTTTTTTCATATCTTAATTCTTCTTGGATAATAGTCTGTTTTTGAAAATATGTCTTTGTTTCCAAAACAACTTCTTTTCTAAGCCCAATCAATCCAATTAAATTAGGAATTGCCATACAGCCATTAACAATATCCGCAATAATGAAAATAAATTCTAATGACATAAAAGGACCGATTGCAATAAAAATAATATAAATAAATTTATAATAAGGAATTGCTTTTAATCCCTTTAAATAATACATACATCTTTCCCCATAATAATTCCAGCCAATTATTGTTGTAAAGGCAAAGAAAATCAAACCAATATTAACGATATACTTACCAACTGTCGGAATAAATAACCCTTTATTAAAAGCTAGTGTTGTCATTGCTGCGCCTTCTAAGCCACTAGTATGACTATTAGTTAATAAAATAGCTAATCCCGTCATTGTACAAATAACGATCGTATCAATAAATGTCCCTGTCATTGAAACTAATCCTTGTTCTACACAAGAATCTGTTTTGGCAGCTGCTGCAGCTATCGGTGCACTTCCTAAACCACTTTCATTAGAAAAAATTCCTCTGCTGATTCCTTTTTGCATTGCCATTGTCATTGTGATCCCTATTCCCCCACCTAAAGCAGCTTGAGGCTCAAAAGCTGATTGAATAACTAATCCTACCACTTGGGGAATAACAGTTATATGTGTCAGCAATATAATTACGACACCACCAATATACAATACACACATTAACGGAATTACCTTTTCTGCGACATTAGCAATTCTTTTAATTCCTCCAATCGTAATAAAACCAATACTAATTGTAAGTAACACGGCAGTTACAACTGGCGGAATATTAAATGATAATTGCATGGCATCAGAAATAGATTTTACTTGTGTAAATGTACCTATTCCAAGTAATGCAACTGCTACACCAAAAAAAGCAAACAATTTAGCCAAAAACTTACTCCCTAGTCCTCGCTCTAAATAATACATTGGTCCTCCAGCCATTTGACCATTTTCATCTTTAACTCGATAACGAATAGCTAACAGACCTTCAGCATACTTAGTTGCCATTCCAAAAAAGGCCGAAACCCACATCCAAAATAAGGCTCCAGGTCCTCCAGCAGCAATTGCTGTAGCAACCCCCACAATATTTCCCGTTCCGATCGTTGAAGATAAAGCTGTACAAAGTGCTTGAAAACTAGAAACATCTCCAGCATTATTATCTTGTTTTTTAAAAATACAGCTAAAAGCCAGCTTTAATTTTGTCAATTGTAGTAATTTTAATTTATATGTAAAATAGATTCCTGTTCCTAACAATAAACAAATAAGCGGCATTCCCCACACAAATTCATTAACTTTTTTTAATAACTCAGTAATAAACTCCATAAAAAAACTCCTTCTTAAGTAATTAAGTCGGAATTAATAATGAAAAAACTATTCATCCTGCTGTCCTTTTACCTGAGAGTTTCACCATCACTGGTTTGCTCCTTCGGTGTTCATTTAGAATCTCTCCAGCAGTTCGTCCAATAGCGATCCTTTTACCTGAAATCTTTAATCCTTCGGTGTTCATTTAGAATCTCTTTCGCCATTATCATCCGATATACAAGTAGTATTATACGCTAATTGTATACAATTGCAAACATTTTATGAAATATTTTAAACGTATTAAAACATTATATCAAATCATATTTTAATTATAAAACTTAAAATATTTGTCTTTTTATATCTAATTATTTATAATATTAGATATGAAAAAATTAAAATATTTTATACCTGCTATATTATGGATGATTTTTATTTTCATTATGTCACATACCAATGGTAATGATTCATCTAATCAAAGTAATTTCTTTGTTGAAATAATTTTGAAATTTATTAATATTGATCGAAGTATATTAGCGCTTTTAATTAGAAAAACAGCTCATATGAGCGAATATGCATTATTGTTATTTTTTATTTATTATGGTTTTAAAAAAACTATTACGTATCAATATACTTTGTTACTATCCTTATTAATAACTTTCTTATATGCTTGCAGTGATGAATTTCATCAGTTATTTATTCCTGGTCGTAGCGGTCAATTTGTAGATGTTTTGATTGATACTGCTGGTGGTGCATTTATGTTACTAATTATCTATTTATGGCAAAAGAAGGCTAATCGTTAGACTTCTTTTTTAGTTCTTCAATACTTTCTTTTAATTTATCGATTGCTTCATTTAAAACCTCAAGATCATTTTCTTTATTGTCTTGCTGTCGTGATTCTAAAACATCAGCCCAAGCGGCATTTGAAGCCAAAATATCCCCAACTACATTGAACCATGCGCCTAGAGCTGCCTGTTCATCAATAGTAAAATCATTTGTTAATAAATAACCTAAAATAACTGCTGTTCCAGTAAAACTAAATGGGTCTATATCCGGAATATACATAGTTCACCTCTTTTATATATTATTATATGTTAGTTTTAAAAAAATTTATGGGCCTTAAGTATAATTTTTTATATCTTTAACATAATAGAAATAGGTGAAATATAATGAACGATAACGTTAAATTATTAGATTTTATTTATCAAAATTCTCAAATGGGAGTAGAAACTATTGATCAGCTAGAAAAAATCGTTGAAGATAAAGATTTTAGAAGTTATTTAAAAGAAAAATATGAAGGGTATCTTAAAATTCATAAAGATGCTAAAGAAAAATTACATAGCCATGGATATGATGAAAAAGGCCTCAGCTCATTTGAAAAAATCCGTACTTATTTAACCATTAATATTCAAACACTAACAGATAAATCAACTAGTCATATTGCTGAAATGATGATGATTGGCAGTACCATGGGAATCATCAACGCGATTAGAAATCTTGCAGATTTTAAAAATGCCCAAGATGATATTTTGATGTTAATGGAAACTCTTAAAAAATTTGAAGAAAAATCTTATTCTGATTTACAGCACTTTATATAAGCACAAATAAAGGTTATGAACTTTTAATTCATAACCTTATTTATATACTTTAAATTCCAAATAATAAATCTACATAATTAGGAATTGGCCAATACTTAGCATCAACTGATTCTTCAATAGTATCAACTGTTTCTCTTAATGACTGCATTGTTCCAAATACATCGTCACGCCAAGCAACTGCTTGAGTAAAAATATCTTCCTCTGATTTTTGTGCTGCTACAATATTATTTTCTAATGTTGTCATTTGTTCTTTCATCACTTTAGCTTGTGATGCTAATTTGTTAACATCATCAACTAAAAAGTCAACATCTAAACCAGCTTCCTTAGCAGTAACCACTTCAGAAGATAATTTAGCTAAATAATCACAAACAGCTGGATAAAGTTGTGTTTTTGCCATTTTCAATGCTGTCAAACCTTCTACTTGAATTGTTTTAATATAATTATCTAATAAAATTTCATAACGAGAAGCTAATTCAACTTTACTATATACTCCTAAACGATCTAACATTTCGATGTTCTTTTCATCTTTTAAACATTTTAAAGCATCAACCGTATTTTTATTATTAGGAAGACCACGTTTTTCAGCTTCTTTTTCCCATTCTGATGAATAACCATCACCATTAAAGATAATTCGTTTATGTTTTGTAATAAATTCTTTAACTACATCATCAAATGATTTACCTGCTTCTATTTCAGCTGCCATTTTTTCCATTGCATCTGCTAAAATAGCATTCAAAATAGTATTAGGACCAGCTATAGATTGACTTGATCCAACTGCACGGAATTCAAATTTATTTCCAGTAAAAGCAAATGGAGAAGTACGATTACGATCTGTATTATCTTTTGAGAAAGTAGGCACTACTGATACCCCAGTGGCAAATCGTGTTGCATCTGTTTTATTAATTTTCTTCCCTTCACAAATTTCTTCAACTAAAGCTTCTAATTCCTCTCCTAAAAACATTGAAATAATAGCTGGTGGTGCTTCATTTGCTCCTAAACGATGATCATTTCCAGCACTAGCAATACTCATACGTAATAAATCAGCATATTCATCTACAGCTTTAATCGTACAAGCAAGAGTTGCTATAAATGGTTTGTTTTCAATTGGATTAGCTCCCGGATTAAATAAATTTATTCCTGTATTAGTAATAACAGACCAGTTATCATGTTTACCAGAACCGTTTACTCCAGCAAATGGTTTTTCGTGTAATAAGCAGCGTAACCCATGTTTTTTAGCAATATCCTGCATAATTTGCATTAATAAATGATTATTATCAGATGTTATATTTACTTTAGAATATACACAAGCTACCTCGTGTTGAGCAGGGGCAACTTCATTATGTTTAGTTTTTGATGGTATTCCATATCTCCATAATTCATGATCTAAATCTTTCATGAAAGCTGAAACTTTACGTTTAATGCTTCCAAAATAATGATCTTCAAGCTCTTGTCCTTTTGGTGCCATAGCTCCAAATAAAGTACGACCTGTTAATTTTAAATCTATTCTTTGTTGATAGTATTCATCTAATGCTAAGAAATATTCTTGTTCTGCACCTACTGAAGCAGTTACCTTTGTAACCCCCTCAACACCTAATAAAGGTAATAATCTACAAGCTGCTTTTGATAAAGCATCACATGATCTTAATAATGGTGTTTTCTTATCCAAAGCTTCTCCAGTATATGAACAGAATAAAGTTGGAATATATAAAGTTCCGTCTTTTACAAATGCTGGTGATGTACAATCCCACGCTGTATAACCTCTAGCTTCAAAAGTAGCACGTAATCCCCCTGAAGGGAAAGAAGATGCATCAGGTTCTCCCTTTCTTAATGTTTTACCACTAAATTCTAATACTGCTTTTGATCCATCTGGTTCAATAAAGGCATCATGCTTTTCAGCAGTTAATCCTGTCATTGGCATAAACCAATGTGTAAAATGAGTAGCACCATTTTCTAAAGCCCATATTTTCATTGCATTAGCAATTACAGTAGCGCATTCTCTAGATAATTCTTCACCTTTATCCAAAGATGCATGAAATGCTTTATATATAGATTTAGGAATTCGTTCTTTCATCACATCATCACTAAATGCTAAGCATCCATAATCTTCTAATAACTTATTCATTTCCATTCTAAGTTCCCCCTTGTTAGTTTATTAACAACACATAACCATATAATATATATATGTTTATATGCCGTTATTATACAGTTACTTTTTTTAGGTGTCAATAATTAAAATGATATTTTTTTATCATTTTGTTATTAATTTATTATTTTAATAATTTTTTAATCTTATGTTTGGCTTTTTTCGTAAAATTATACCTCACAATTATCAGTTATATCCTTGGGATAAATTCTTTTAATACCAGATTTAAAATAAACAATAATTTTCATTTTAAGAATTGGATTCCATATCCTTTCATAATATTAATCTTTTTATTCTTTCCAATCCTCCAAATTTTTAAAATTTCAGCAACAAAATCTTAAAGATATTGGATATATTATAATAAACTCATACAAAAACTGTACTAGCCATCTTATCAAACACATTATTTAACTATAAAAGCACAAATCATAAATTTGTGCTTAAAATATTTTATAACTTAAACTATTCTCTAATTATTTCATATTACATAGCTATTGTAACTGTTTTAAGTTCAAAATCTTGATAATGAAATCTTGACAGCGAATATTCAAAAATAGTTCCACTGCTTAAATAAGTTATTTGTTCAATTTGAAAATATGGCTCTGTAGATTTTAAAGCCAAATAATCTTGTTCTAATTGTGACGAGATATGACCACTTATCGTCTTATGGGCACTTTGAATTTTTAATTTTAAAGTTTTTTCAATATATTGATAAATTGATCCTTTTAAATGATCTATTTTTAAATTAGGTATAATTGATATGGGCATATAAATTATTTCTATCGAATAAGGTTTTTTATCAAGGTTTCGTCGTCTAATAATATGATAAACAAATGCGCCTTCTTCAATCTGCAGCTTTTTAGAAATTCCTTCATCACAGGAAATCACTTCAAATACAATTATATCACTATCTATCTCCTTTTTTCCTTTAAATCTTTGAGTTAGTCCTATTTTAGAATCATTAATCAAATTAGGATTTTCCATCGAAGAATTATAATCTTTAACAAATGTTCCTGCTCCCCGTCTTCGTACTATTAATCCTTCTTTGACTAAAATATCTAATGCTTTTTTCATTGTTTCTTTATTACAATGATAATCTACACATAAAGAATATTCATATGGCAATTTTTGACCATATACATATTTTTGATTTTTTATCTTATCTCTTATATCATTAGCAATATCAATATATTTAGCCATATTTCCCCTCCTATTCTTTTTTAATTTATATATACTTTTATGATAAAAGACTACTAAATTTAGCAGTCTTCTTTAGTTATTTTAATCAAATTTAACAGTCTTAACAACTTGACCACTAAATTCTTTTATTAAAAATTCATTATTTTCATAAATCCCATAACTATTATTACCTTCTTTAGGTAAAGAAATTGATGATGGATTAATTATATATATTCCATTTTGATATTTAGCCACTTGTCTATGGATATGTCCATAAACAAAAATATCTCCAGGATTTAAATTAGGAAGATTGTTTTCATCAAATAAATGGCCATGAGTTAAAAAAAAGTGATGATTATCAACATCTATAGTCGCATAATCAGCTCTAATTGGAAATTCCAGAACCATCTGATCAACCTCAGCATCACAATTACCTCTTACTGCAATAATTTTATTTTTGTAATCATTTAATAATTTAATTACTTTTTTAGGCGCATATCCATCTGGCAGATCATTTCGTGGTCCATGATATAAAATATCACCTAAAATCACTAATTTATCAGCATTTTCTAATTCATACATTTCTAGTGCTTTTTTTGCATATGTATAAGAACCATGTATATCGGATATAAACATTATTTTCACTCTAAATCAAGTCCTCCTCTACTGGATATCGTACTATTGTTTTCAAATTCTCTGGAGCTACGCGTTCAGGTTTATTTAAATATATTTCGTGATGTAAACCACTCAATTTCAAATTAGCAACTGTAATATATTCCATAATTTGTTTAGTTGAATTTATTTCTGTATTATAAGGGCCTATATGCAGCATTTGAATACACTCACCTTCTTCAAATTCTTTCAAATAAACATCTAATGTAAAATAATCACCAGTTTTCAATAAAAGTTCCATTTTAATTTCTTCTAATATTTCTTCTGTCAATATTGGCGGCTGTAACATCATTAAAGTATATTTAATCATTTTTTTTCTTGTTACATCAAAATGACTATTATCATAAGTATCCCAAAGTCCCTCTAATTTAGCCCCGCTAAAACTAATCTCTTGTTTTTGATAATATTCTTTTAAAGACTTATTTATTAAAAACAAGAGTTTTGATTTATTTCTAAATTCAGGAACAGTTGGATTACCAATACCATCTATTGCTATATACTTTAACTTTGGTACTACTAAACTACTTATTTTTTTTGTCATTGCCCGATATAACTGTGGATATTCTTTTTTTATATCATATTTTTTCACTATATCATCCCCACCCTCATATTATATTACTATTATCACAAAATACTACAAAAAATCAACAAGTTTATTAAAAACATGACTTTGTCCTCTCAATTATAAAAGCGCCTTAGAAAACATTTATCTTGGCGCTTTAACTGCTGTTTTTTAAATATTGATCAAAAATACTTTTTATTCCTGCTTTTGTAGCAACACCCTCATGTAACTTAACATTGCCATCATATAAAGCAGGAACATAATAATAATCATATTGGTCAGCTAATTGACTATCAATCTGCTCATCAACTAATTCAATTTCAATCTTACGATACTCAGGATTCTCATCTTTCAATTCCCTGATCCAATCTAAAGCTCTTCTACAATGAGGACAATTTTTCAAAATAAACATTCTCATTTTTCTATTCTCTTCTAATTGTCTTGATTACGATTGGCGTATTAGGACAATCTTGCAAATTTCGTGGTGCATTAGCAATTTTATCAACAACTTCTAAGCCTTCTGTAATTTTCCCAAACGCTGCATATTGACCATCTAAATGTGGCGCGTCTTCATGCATGATAAAAAACTGTGAAGAAGCAGAATCTGGTATCATTGTCCGCGCCATTGATAATATTCCTCGTGTATGTAATAAATCATTTTTTACCCCATTACTACTAAATTCACCTTTAATGCTTTTAGCTTCATGATGATTAAAATCTTTATCATAACCACCACCTTGAATCATAAAACCAGGAATAACACGATGAAAAATCAAGCCTGCAAAAAAATCCTGATCAATTAAATTCAAAAAATTTTCTACCGTAATTGGTGCAATTTCAGGATAAAGTTCTCCTTTCATTACTCCCCCATCTTCCATTTCAATAACAATTTTTACAATATTCATTACTTTTCTCCTTTATCAACTATTCTAGCCTCAATAACTTCATTTGCCTTTTTTTTATCTTTTCTCTTTTTATTAAAAATCAAACCCACAATAATAAGTATCGCAAATATAACCAGTACTACGATAATTGAATCAACCAGTTTAAATTGATACGCAGTTGCTACAATTAAACATAGATTTATGATTTCAAAAGTTCCTGATAATTTATGTCGACCATTAACCATAAAATTAAGAGCTAATGCAGTACAAACAAACATCGCTATAATTAAAGCAACCTCCATCTTCATCCTCCTCATAATATTTATCTTTATAATCGTTATTTTAACAAACAACAGGCTATTTATAAATACTTTTTCATACATATGCTATATTAAAACTTTTATTTTCAAACAAAGCAACAATAATATTACCATATTGTTCCTTTATAATGTCTAGATTATTCATCCAAAAATCTAGATTTATCAGCAATTTTATTATATCACGATTTTCCATCACTTTAAATAAAGTCATTCTTAAAAAAGCGTGTCATTTTGATAACTTTATTTCTACATTTTCAAATAAATATGAAAAAACATCCACTATTCTATAGAAATTTTATTTACCATAATATAACTGCATTATTTTTCAACAATTTTATAATATTACCAATAGTTTTATCAGTAAAAATCTTTAACTGCTATTAATAATAATTTTAAAATCACACTAATTTTTATTGTTTTTGCAAGATTTTCTCTAGAAGTTTTGGTACAAATATATAACCAATATATCAATATTATTTTATTATAATGGTCTAAAAAATCATTTTGAAAATGTTCATATATAAATTAATGAAAAAATACAGTAAAAATTATTACCGTATTTTTATATCACATTATAATTAAAACATTTTATTTATGATAAGTTTCGTTTTTTATAATCTTAAAACTGCGATAAATTTGTTCAACCAAAATCAATCGCATTAACTGATGTGGAAATGTCATCTTAGAAAAACTCAATCTTAAATTAGCTCGATCAATCAACTCTTGACCATGTCCTAAGGACCCCCCAATTACAAAATCTATCGTACTTTTACCAGATAACATACACCCTTCTATCTGTTTAGCCATTTCTATAGAATCAAGCTCTTTTCCTGCTACATCTAATAAAATAACATAATCATCCTGTTTAATTTTATCAAGAATCTTTCGTCCTTCTTTAGATTTTATGATTATTTCATTAGCTAAGGAACAATTATCAGGAATACTTTCATCAGCAACTTCATAAACTTCAACCTTACAATATCCTTGTAGTCTTTTTAAATATTCTTCAACACCAGCATTTAAATATTTCTCTTTTAACTTACCCACACAAATAATTCTAATCTTCATAATTTCCTCCACTTATAACATTAACTTGACTTGCTACCTTAATATTATCAAAATTTATATTATTTTCATCAAATATATTTTTATATGTCTCCAAAGCTTTTTCTTCACTATTAGCCTCTTCACTTAAATGGGCTAGAACTATCTCTTTAGTCTTGTCACCAATTATTTCTGCCATCAATCTAGCACTATATATATTATCTAAATGCCCAGTATCTCCTTGAATTCTTCTTTTTAAAAAGTATGGTCGATTAGTTGCCATCAACATTTCAACATCATGGTTACTTTCAATAATATAATAATTTAAATTTTTTAAATACTGCCGATTTTTCTGTGATACATATCCTGTATCAGTCATATATAAAATACTTTCCGTCTTCCCTTTTATCACAAATGCTAGCGGACTAGTGGCATCATGTGAAATACTTAAGGGCATGATTTCATAATGGGCTAACTTAAATGCTTTATAAGGAATTATTTCATGACTTTTATCAATCCCTTTTATACAACCTTTGCCACAAAAACAAATACTTTGATCAAAAATACTAATATTTTTATTATGGTCATAATGATCATGGGTCAAAAGAACAAAATTAATATTTTTTTCTTGAAAACCAAGTTTACTTAATTTAAATAATAATTGCTTTCTAGTAATCCCACAATCTATTAAAATTCCAATACCATCATCGTATATAAATGTACTATTACCTTTAGAACCACTAGCTAAAATATGAAATTCCATTAACTCATCCTTTCTTATAACTTATTATAACATAAATTATTTTTATAAAAACAAAAAAGGGACATCTGCCCCCTAATTGTAATAAATTATTTAAACCCGTATTTTTTATTAAATTTATCAACACGTCCATCAGCACTAGCAAATCTTTGTTTACCAGTATAGAATGGATGACAGTTTGAACAAGTATCTACACGTACTTCATCTAAAACTGATCCACTTTCAAATTCGTTCCCACATGATGTACAAACGACTTTTACTTTTTTGTAATTTGGATGAATTCCTTTTTTCATAAATTATATCTCCTTCCGCCTTATAGCCTTACTGCTACAAAGTAAGTTTCTAATGTATAATAACATTAATAAATCATTATTTCAAGTATATTTACAAAATATTTCAAATCACTAAACCTACATAAAATACTTTAATAAATTATTCTTTTTAATCTTCAACATAGCGTCTTGTAATAACAGCTCCTAAAGAAACTAGTTTATGATCAATGTTTTCATAGCCTCTATCAATATGATACACATTTCCAATCTCAGTAACTCCATCTGCCATTAACGCTGCAACTATCAAGGCCGCACCACATCTTAGATCTGTTGCATATACCCTTGCTCCATGCAATGGAGTTGGCCCATTTATATAACACATCGCTTCTTCCTGATCTATCTTTGCTCCCATCGCATTTAATTGATAACAATGTCCAAAACGTTCTGGATATATCGTCTCTACTACCTGTGAACTTCCCTGACATTGCGTCAATAATGCTGTCAATGGCTGCTGTAGATCTGTGGCAAATCCAGGATATACCTGCGTCCGGATATCCACCGCTCTTAGATTCTCTTTCCCGCCATGCACTATTATACTATCTCCTACGATATCCATTCTGACTCCTATTTCTTTTAGTTTTGATGTCACTGCTTCTAAGTGCTGCGGTATTACATTTTGTACGATTACTTTTTCTCCTGCTGCCGCTGCTATTACTAAAAATGTCCCTGCTTCTATTCGATCTGGTATTATTTCATGATTACATCCGCTTAATTTATCTACTCCCTCGATTATTATGGTATCTGTTCCCGCACCTCTTATCTTTGCTCCCATTTTTGTCAACAGGTTCACTACATCGATTATTTCTGGTTCTTTAGCTGCATTTTCGATCGTTGTTTTACCTTTTGCTTTTACAGCTGCAAGCAAGATGTTTATCGTTGCTCCTACTGATGCAAAATCTAAATATATTTTATTTCCTATCAGCTCTTTAGCTTCTATCGTATATGTTCCATCGCTGCTATATGCAACAGTTGCTCCTAATGCTTCAAAGCCTTTGATATGCAGATCGATTGGACGTGGTCCTAAAAAACAGCCTCCTGGCATTTTCATCGTAACTTTATTACACTTTCCTAATAATGCTCCCATCAAATAATATGATGCTCTTAATTTATCTACTGCCTCGCTAACTAATGGTCTATTTTCTAAATTAGTAGGATCTACTACTAATACATCGTCATTTTTTTCAACTTTACAGTTCAGTTCTCTTAATAATACCCCTAATGCATCAACATCAGAAATATTTGGTACTCCATATACAGTTACAGGACTATCTGCTAAGACTATTGCTGGAATTAGGGCTACTGTTGCATTTTTGGCTCCACTCACCACTACCGTTCCATTCAATTTATGTCCACCTTCAATAGCAATTACTTCACTCATTTTAGTCCTCCTTATAATTTTATCTACGTAACTACTATATATTAATTTATTGTTAAAAACAACCAAAATTTGTATTTTTAAACGATTAGAATTTTTTGACAATTTTCGTATATTTTTATTTCTACAAAAAATAAAAATTTCAAACATTTATTACCAGATAATAAAAGAATCCCTCTAAGCGGGATTCTTTAAATAAATTTTAGTATAAATTAAGCTTTACCAATGCATCCAAAGATTTCCATTTTTTCTTTAACACATTCTTTAATAGCTTCAGCACCTGGTGCTAATAATTTACGAGGGTCAAAACCTTTACCTTCTAAATCTTTTCCTGCTTCGATATATTTTCTTGTTGCTTCTTGGAAATATAATTGACATTCAGTATTTACATTGATTTTAGAAACACCTAAAGTAATTGCTTTTTTAATCATTTCTTCAGGAATTCCTGTTCCACCATGTAATACTAAAGGTAATTTTCCAGTTTCTTGTTGAATTGCATCTAATGCATCAAAATCTAATCCAGCCCAGTTTTCAGGATATTTACCATGAATATTTCCAATTCCTGCTGCTAAGAAATCAACTCCTAAGTCAGCAATCATTTTACATTCTTTTGGATCGGCAACTTCACCTTTTCCAATTACACCATCTTCTTCTCCACCGATAGATCCTACTTCTGCTTCAACAGAGACACCTTTAGCATGGCATAACTCAACCATTTCTTTTGTTTTTTCAATGTTTTCATCAATAGAATAATGAGACCCATCAAACATAATTGAAGAGAATCCTGCTTCTAATGCAGCTTTAGCTCCATCATAGCTACCATGATCTAAGTGTAAAGCTACAGGTACAGTAATTCCTAAAGAATCAACCATTGCTGCTACCATTGCTGAAACAGTTTTAAATCCTGTCATATATTTTGCAGCACCTTCTGATACACCTAAGATTACTGGTGCTTTCAATTCTTCTGCAGTTAAAAGAATAGATTTTGTCCATTCTAAATTATTAATGTTAAATTGACCAACTGCATAATGTCCTTCTTTTGCTTTATTTAACATTTCTGTTGCTGATACTAATCCCATAATATTTCTCCTTTTCTTTTTACTCCTATATAATACTATTATTTAAAAAAAATTTCTATAGTAACACTTAGATTTTTACCTATTTTATTCATTTTTATCCATTGTAAGCAATTACTTTATTTTATTAATTATTCTTTTAAGCCTAATTTATCTTAAAACTTCCTTAGATTTAAATATATCTTTAGAAAAATGACATAACGTAATTCCTAAAGCCATCGATAAATTTAAAGAATCAATTTTTTCACTATGAGGTATAAAGATACTTTGACCATAATCAAGAAATTCATCTGGTAAACCACTGCTTTCATTTCCAAACACCAATGAATGACTTTGCTGATCAGGTTCAATTAAGTGAATATTTTTAGCCCCCTTTAACATTAACGGATATATATTGCGTTGCGGATATTTTTCTATATATTCATCAAAACTATCAAAATATTCAAAATTAATGTTAAATATTGCTCCCATCGACGCTCGGATAACTCGGGGATCAAATACATCTACACCAGGTCGAATGATCGCTAAATTAACATAATTAAAACCTAGCATCGTTCGAATGATCGTTCCCATGTTTCCCATATCACTAGGATTTACTAAAACCACATGATTAGTATCATCTAAACTTAATGTATATTTTTTTATAATTGCAACTGCAAAACAGTTTTCTTTTTTAGAAAGTTTATTTATCGTATTATCACTTTCAATTAAATCAATTTTATTTTTCTTACATAATTCATTAATTATCGCAATTCCTTTATTTTTCGATGAATTACTTTTTATATACACCCTTAATACTAAATCTGGTTTATTTTGTAATAACTCAATTGTTTCAAATACTCCTAATGTATATGTATAATCAAAATCTTTATGATATGCTTTAATTTTCATTCTCTAAACCTTTCAATAAATCAATTTGTTTTTTTAAATCAAGTTGTAATGCTTCAAAATGCTTACGATCATAATCTACACCCTGATCAATCAACTTTAATAAATCATTATATTTTTCATAAGCCAATGTAAATAATGAGATTTGAATTTCTAAATCAAGTTCATTTTGTCCGTTTGTAACGATCTGATTGATCTCTTTATATTTTTCTTTAAATACTTCATCTAAATCAACTTTTTTCTTTCTATTAAACAAACCCATTTTATACGCCTCCTAAAACATTATACAGCTAATCAAAATAATATTCCAGTTTTGAAAAAGGAATAAATTTTGCAGGCTTTGCTTTATGCTCGCCTAACATTTTTTCCATCCAAATCATATCATACCATTTATCCAATTTATACCCACACTGATGAAAATGGGCTATTTGATAATATCCTAACCGCTGATGAAACACTACACTACCTTCATCAGGAATCGCAATACAAGCATTCATATTCAAAATATTTTGTCTTTTAGATATTTTTTCTAGTTCATGATATAGAATTCTACCAATTCCTAAATTCCGATAATTATTATCTATATAAATCGAAGTTTCTACCGCCCAATCATATGCTGCTCGTTTTTTTAATTCTGATGTATAAGCATATCCTACGATCTTATCATTTACTTTAGCAACTAAATATGGATATTTATTTAAAGTATTGTTTATCCGCTGTTTAAATTCTGCAATACTAGGTACATCATACTCAAATGTAATTGCCGTATTTAATACATATGGTGCATATATTTCTAATAGCCTTTTGGCATCTTCACACTTTGCTACATCTATCTTTACTTCCATTATAATTATCTCCTGCTTTTTAAATTAACAACAACTATCTCACTATGGTTGGCAGTTCGCATATTATATCCCCAGCCTCCCATACCAGATGTTACGACAGCACAAAAATCACCATCTTTTTTTATTCCATAATTCATCTCATTTACTTTAATTAATTCATAAAAATAATTTAAAGGAAAAATCTGACCTGCATGTGTATGACCAGATAATTGTAAATCAATTCCTAATTCTGCATTATGCTTATAATCTCTTGGTTGATGATCTAATAATATCAATGGTTTGTTATCATCTAAATTATTAGTTATTTCTTCTAACTCTTTTCTGTTTTTTACTACATAATCTTTTCTACCAATCAAATAAATATCATCTAAACTTACTGCTTCATCTAATAAAACAATAACTCCGCTTTCTTGCAATCTATTTACTATATCAAACTCTTTTAAAGGTGTTCTTCCCTTAAAACCAATTTCATGATTACCCTCAATAAAATAAACTGGATATTTTGCTGCCAGTGATTCAAATATTTTCATCGCATATGTTACTTCGTCCGAAGTTGTATTTTCATCAAAGATATCTCCTAATAAAATAATACCTTCAGGATCAATTGCATTTGCATGATTAGAAATTTTAGTTAAATCAGTTTTAGAAACAATAGTACCTAAATGAATATCGGAAACAATCATTAAAGTTTTATCATTAAAGTTTTTATTTATCTCGATATCATATGTTGTAATAATCGTATTTTTAGCATTATACATACCATAAAAACTTAAAATCAAGCTTATTACTAAAACAATAATAATTCCATAACGATAACTAAATTTAATATATTGATTAAATTTAGTTATATATAAAATAAACCTAATAACATCAAAAATAACCAGACAAATACAAGCATTGACCAAAAAACCAAAATATATCAAATCATCTAAGCTCAAAATAATAAAACCTATGATAATAGCAGCTGTAATAACATTTCGATATTTAACCCTAGTAAAAATATTTTGTACATGGTAAGCCAAATAAAATGCCATAACTCCTACTAAAGTCATTTCCACTAACACAAACCAACTCATTATTATCTCTCCTTCAAGATATTATTATACCATAGTTTATATTTATGGTATAATGACATCGAGGTGAAATTATGCATAAATTAGCATGTCCGAAATGTCATAAACCAATTGTTCAAATTGGAAACTCTTATAAATGTGATTCTGGTCATTGTTACGATATCGCAAAAAACAAATATTTGAATTTGTTATTAAATCCCGATAAAGCTACGAACAACCCTGGTGATAGTAAAGAGAGTCTTATAGCTAGAAAAGCATATCTAACTAAAGGATATTATGATATTATTTTAAATAATGTTATTGATTGTATAAAAAAATATCGTAACGATAGTAAATTAAATATTTTAGATTTAGGATGTGGTGAAGGATATTATACTACTGGTTTAAAAAAATTTTTTAATGATGATAATATTTATGGCCTAGATATTTCTAAAGAGGCTATTAATATGGCAACTAAGTATACTAAAGATATATACTGGCTAGTTGGCAATAGTAAAAATTTACCCATTGTTGATCATTCTTTAGATTTTATTACTGCATTATTTACAGTCGTTAATCAAAATGAATTAAAAAGAGCTTTAAAACCTGGGGGATATATAATTCATGTCACTGCAAATCCTAATCATTTAATTGAAATCAAGCATTTAATATATGATGAAATAAAAGTAAAAAGCGATAAATACATTCGTTTAGATTTTAAAAAAGTTGAAAGCTATGATTTAATTCATCAAGTAAAGATCGATAATCGTGAAGATGCTTTAAATCTTCTTAAAATGACCCCACACTATTATCATATCAAAAAAGAGCGCCGTAATATTTTAGACACTCTAAATAAACTTGATATTACAATTGATATTAAAATTACAATCTATAGTACATAAAAATTTTATTTATAATTAATAAAGATGATGTAAATTATTGATCAATAATTTACATCATCTTTTCTTTTAAAACAATATTTTTCTATAAAATTATTTAACATACCAAAATCTCACCATTTTAACAACATTAAAACAATTTTTTTCAAACACTATTCTAGCTGGAATTCTTTTTATTTCCCCACAATCAAGAAAGACAATATCAAGTCCTTCTCCAGTTTCCTCGTAACCGACAATCGTTACCCAATGCCACAAATCATCACGAATCTGACGTCTTCGATGTGTTAAAATTAATAATCCTAACGGATTTGCACTATCTATACTTTCCTTTACTACCTTCACAGCTATTTCAACATTTGGTTTTCTCAATATGTAATATTTACAATTATCTAATAATTTGCTTAATCTACGTGCATATAAATATACATATGGAAAACCTTTTTTTTTGAGGCTCCATTAATTTAAACATCTCAGTCATATGATCAAGATAGATATCTTTATCAAATCTATGATCCTTTTTTGTATAATAAAGAAAAATATCTGTAGCACTGACACTAGCACATCCCGCTTTTCTTGCCCAAGAATCTAAAAACCAGTCTTGATTACCACCATGCCCTACAAATTTATCTTTTATATATACTTTTGGATAATCTAAAATCATCATGCCACCTTCCTTCATTATGCATATTATACATAATTCTATTTAATTTAGTTAACAATATGATAATAAATAATTATCATTATATTTTAATTTTATGCATCCTATCATTCTAAAACAATTTATATTTAATGATTTAAATACTCTATATTTGTATTCCCTAGAGTTTTTTTATTAAAATCTAATGCTTTGTTAAAAATTTTTTACTACTTCATTACACTTAATTAAAATATGATATTACTTTTATTGCCTTTGTACTGTTTAGATTCTTTTACAAAACATTCTAAAATAACATTACATAAAATACTATAGATGCTATTCTGAAAAAGAAAGATATCTTTATTATCAATTCTGATATATATGGTAAACACACTTCATAATGTTTATATAAAAAAGAAGAGAGAAATAATTTTATGAAGAATTTAAACAAATGCCTTTTGGTTTCATTTGTACTAGGGGTAATCTATTCAATATATGTAATAGCATATTTTGGTGGTGCAATTGGTGGCTCAGAAGGTACTGAACAAGCTGGTGCAGCTATTGCTACTGCATTAGTTACACCTCACATGATCTGTACAGTTTTAGTAACAATATTTAATGGGTTAGGTCTATTTATGAAGAAACGTAGATTTGCTCTTGCTGGTGCAATTTTATATGCAGTCGCAATGGTTTTATTTATTCCATATTTTATGTTTGTTATTGTACAAATGATCTTATCATTTGTAGGATTTGCAAAGCTAAAAAAAGATACTGTTTAAAAATAAAAAAATCATATGTTAATACGCTATATCAGATGAAAAAATATGTAATTCCAAATATAAAACAAGATTAACTTTACATAGATTTAGTTACAGCCATGTTAGTTTACTCATAAATAATGGGATTGATAGTTTTACAATTACAGAAAGGTTAGAACATTCTAAAGAAATAACAAAACGAGTTTATAGTCACATGTTTCCAAGTAAAAGGAAAACAATTCTTAATATACTGGATAACTTATAAATTAATAAAATCCCTGATAAATTTCCAGGGATTTTTCTTATTAAAATTTATTTTTTTAAACTTTGCCAAAAACTCTATAAAACAAGAAAAATCTCTTTGAAACAAGAGACTTTTAATATCTGTATTCTATATAGGAAGTAATTTTATGTGATGTGTTTACTTTTTAATTGCTTTAAAACTTTCGTTTTTGTTATGCTGCAATTTAAAATAATCTTTACAAACCGTAATTTTTATACACAAAAATATGTCACATTTATACATATATATAATAGGGTATAGTTTTATCAATATCTTTAGTTTTTTTAACAGGGAATTTCTTTATAAAGAATTTTAGAGATATGATGAAAGAAGCAATCATTTAACCAGTTAATATGAAAAGAAGCTTGATCAAGATGAAATAAAAAATCATCAGAGTTTAAAAGATAAGCAATATCAGAGGGAAAATGCTTAGGAATAAGTAAAGGTTGAAAGAATTGAGAGAATTTAAAAAGAGATTTAGAAAAAATATTTATATTATTTAAAATCGTTGTTATACTATCCGTGATGAAACTCCTTTTTTATTGGTTTTATGGTGAAACAAGTATAACATGGAAGTTTTGTCTTTTTTAGTATAAAACGAAAAAAGATGATAAAAGAGATATAATCAATAATCATTTTATCGTTTGGAATAGAAACAAATAAAAGTAGTAAATTTGTATCAGTTATACTGATTTTTTACACTACCAAAATAATCATGAGATGATTTTATGAATCTAAAGGATAAAAAGAAACAAGAAGCAGAGGCAAATACTGCGGAATATTAGGGATTATTAAAATAAAATACAGTATTGCTTGACTTTTGTACTTCATATTAGTATTCTAATAATAGAAGGTACCTTTCTTATCATTATAATTTATTTTACAAAATAATAAAATAATAAAAAGTAGAAAGCGGGAGCCACGGAATGGGGAAAAAATGAATAAAAAAATTATATCATATTTACTCTGTATATCGATTTTATTTACAGTCTTTTTCATAGTTTCTGAAAAACAAGTTTATGCTGACAATTCTAATGTTATGACTTTAGAAGAAGCTATTAAATTGATAAACGATAGAGTAAACTCAAAAAAGAAAACTAAGTTTTCAACTATAAACGAACCATATGTATACCCAATATTACCAGGAACAAAAGAGTGGGAAAGTTTTAAATCCAAAGATGAAATGATGGATGCTTGTCAAATACCATCTGAAATAGTTGACTCTATGTCAACGGAAGCTTTAACACTTTCAGTTATCAATCATCCATTATTAGATACTGAGGTTCTTTCTTATAATGACTATACACAAGGCTTTGATTCTTTTGTATCTGATTTTGATGCAGCAAAAGCATTATTAGAAAGAGAAGATTTTGCTGTTAATTTAGCAAAAATATATTTAGACACACCAGTTTTAAATAAAGAAGAATATAAAGAACAACGTTCTAACTCCCAAAATACTATGTTAGATTTCACTGTAAAAGAAACAGTTTTAGCAGTTCCACAAGTATTTAACTTATTCAAGGAAGACGAAGCCGAAGCATTAATTGTAATAGCAGAAAATAAAATGAAAGAAAAATCAGAAAACCAAGAAATGTATGGTACCTCAGTTAACACCTTTTTTACAGTAAGAGCCATCGTTTCTGGAAAAAATAATAGAAACGGATTTGCGACTGTTTTAACTCCCAGGGGTTCTTCTGTTGTTGTTATTACTATTTCTGATGCGGAATTTACTACTCAACAAAAAGAACAAATAAACGCAACTTATAGAAAAGAATACCCTCAAGCAACAATAGTAGCATCAGCAAGTAAAAAATATAACTGTCATTCTTATGCATGGTATCTTTCATCAACAAGTAATAGATACTGGATGGATGATCCAAGTAAATATATGTCTGATGGTAGTTATTGGAAGCTTAATTATTCAAATGTGAAAAGTGGAGCAAAAATGTATTGGAGCGAAAAACAACATTCGGCAAATGTAATCTCGGTTAATTCAAGTGCTGCTAACGGTAAAAAATGTACAGTACAATCAAAATGGGGACAGGGTCCTATAATGAAACATAATGAAAGTTATTCTCCATACAATAATTCTAGAACCGTGTGGGGAAGGTAAATTAATATAATAAAAAAGCCTAGGTCGTTATGATCTAGGCTTAAACTTTATATATTTATTGTTTACTACAAATGTTACATAACCCACACTTAGTACACTATGGGTTTTTAGTTTTTCTTTTAATAGATACTCCTGTCAAGGGTCTAAAGGCTTTCCATTAGCATCCTGCGTTAAATTACGGTTCTTTTAGAATACTTTTATTGCATTATACATATTTGTACCAAAAATTCCATCTACTGTTAAGCTAAACCCTACACTGTTTAATCTCTCTTGAATTAATCGTGTTATGTTGCCTTCACCTCCTTTTTTTAACTATAGGACAAGCATTTAATGTCTTAAATCCTTTTATACCATCTACAACTAATCCAGCTCCAAACTGAAAATATACTGGATAACTTATAAATCAATAAAATCCCTGATGAATTTTCAGGGATTTTTCTTATTAAAATTTAATTTTAAAAAATTATTGGTGCCACGGTGGTGCCAAAAGCTCTATAAAACGGGAAAAGTCTCTTTGGGACAAGAGACTTTCAATATCTGTATTCTATACGGGAAAACGAATACTATTATAGATATTTGGGACATGATTATAATAGCATATTATTTTACAAATTGTTTTCAAATGATGAAAATCAGTTTTCAAATAATGAAAATAAAATTTATTAACAGCAGCTTATTTCTGCTCCTAATTCAAAATATGTTTCTATATCGTCTTTTGCTTTAAAAACTACTTTTATATAATTATCATCAATATAACGATATATCTTAGCTGTCGTTCCTGGCATCATTTCCTTTTTAAAAATAATACTTATTTTTTTGAAATAATTATTCTCAAAAAATTCAAATGGTAAAACATCAAACGCCCATTCAATATATCTACTATTATTTAAATGCTGATTTACATCAACATCACTATATAAAACAGTTCGCTCCATTATAAATGATAATTCCAATCCTTCTTTAATTTTATGAAAAGTGTCTATACTATATTTATATGGCACAATCTGCGGAATAATAATCCCAGCTTTTTCTGGCCTAGTAATTCTTCTTTTTTTCAAATCAATCAAAGTCCATAATGAATAGACGGCCGCAATCTCTTCACCACTTTCATCTTCCACCCAATAATTACGCATAAACTGGATTTTTTTATATCCTGAAGCCCTTGTATATAAGTTGATTAACTCATTTATTTTAATTGGCCTTTTTAAAATTATTGTTTCTTTAGCTAAAACAAAACCATAATTTTCAGCTAATTTATCATTCCAAATTCCAATTTTAAATGCATTTATAGTAGCTAAATCTGATAATTTGGACATTAAAGAAGAGATTCGATAATTACCTTTATAATCAGCTTCTTGACATTGAACTAAAACTTTTAATGATGAAATTTTATTTTCCATATTTGCTCCTTTCTGTTATGAAGTGACTTTTGTCAAGTAAAAATTACACATTGATCATTTTATTTTATCATCAAGAGCATAAAATTCAAAAATTTATCAATAGTTACCTGCTTCTGTAATATGATAAACGCCTCATACCAACACTACCTATTACATAAATCATAAATAATTGTTAATATATCTTATTTATACTACAAGTGAAAAACCAAAGATAACTAAATCTGCTTATCATTTTTTAGTTTATCTATATCCTACTGCTGTATTCTATTTTCTTGACATTTATCCTTCTTTTTATTTTTTATGTTTTCTATTGAGCTAATAATAATGCAAAAAACTTTAATTGTATAGTAATTGTTCATAAAAAATTAAAGTTTTTTATGGTATTATTTATATAGAAGAACTATTCTATTACTTTAGAGGTAAAAAAATGAAACGTCGAATAAATAAAAAAAGAGTTGCCTTTATAGCAGCTGTTTTTACAATCATTATTTCAATTATCATATACTTAATAATAAATATAATTTTTCTAATCAGTACACCAAATACACCTACTGTTCAAAAAGCAAAGAAAGTTTCAAAAAAAGATCCTTTTACATCACTAAACTATTATTTACCTTCACAAAAAAAACGTTATGAAAATTATAAAACTAAATATCCTGATTTATCAGATGAAGAAGTAGTTACCTATGTTAATATGAATTTAGATTATAATTTTTATGACCATATTATTATCCAGTCTAATCCTAGTGCTTTAAATACACTTGTAAATAAATATTATCGTTTAGATAACAATTTTTCTCCCTCAGATCTCGTCTATATCAATGATGGCTATACTAGTACTAATGATCCCGCCTATAAATATCGCAAACATCAAATGTCAAGCGTTGTTTATAACGATTTTGTAGCATTAAGAAACAAATGCCGTGAAAGAGGAATAAGTTTTTATGTTGTTAGTGGCTATCGCTCAACACTAGCACAAGAAAAAAGTTATAATCATATGGTTAATACCTTTAGTGTTGATGAAGCTGATAAAACATGTAGTCGTCCTGGTCACAGTGAACATACCTTAGGTTTAGCATGTGATGTGGCTTTAGATAATTATTCTTTTGAAACTATCGTTAATCATCCTGATTACCAATGGTTTGCTGAAATAATATCAGATTATGGATTTATTATACGTTATCCTGAGGGTAAAGATTCTTTGACTGGTTATAGTTATGAGCCTTGGCATCTTCGCTATTTAGGAAAAGATTTAGCTAAGAAAGTAACAAAGAGTAAACTTACTTACGATGAATATTATGCTCGTAATTTTATGTCTTAAATGACTTATATATAGATTTTAGTAATTTTAATATGTAATATTTAACGATTTTCTTGTATAATAATGTTATTGAAAGAAGGAGTATATTTAATGAATACTGTTTTTAATATCTTACCTTTTTTGGTATTTTTAGCTTTATTATGGTTTACATACATAAACATTTCTTATGGCATAATCGTATATCGCACCACTAAAGATGATCATACTTTGACTTCATGTCTTAGTGAGTCTGGGAAATATTTTTACATAGCTTTATTGATTTTTTATGCTTTTACATTTTGTATTTGTTTAACCCTTATAATCTTAAATGTTATTTCTAATAATTTAGATGGAGCATATGCACCATTAAACATCCTTACTATTGTAACATTAGCTGTCAGTATTTTATTACAACAAATTATCTACGTTGGTCATCGCCAAATGATGATTGGTAAAATTAAATTAGACTATCGTAAAATAAAACGTGTTACATATCCTAAAGCAAAAAAACTTAGATTTGTTTATGGACAAAAATCATTTGAAACTTCTCTTCGTTTTATAGATGATTTTAAATTAAAAAAAGCATTGCAAAAAACTAGATAGTAATATAAAAAGAATAATAATATGTTCCCAACAAAAAAATTATTCATTATTTTTTACTTTAGGATAAGCGTAAAAAAGAGATTTTCAAATAACTATATCAGTTAATTTGGAAATCTCTTTATTTTTATACTATTTATAATCAAGTAAAAACCGAATTAGTTCTTATTACTTTTTGTCTTATACGAAGAAAATCTTTTACTTTTCTTTCTTTTAGTTTCGCCTACTAAACGTTCTTGATAATAACTAGAATATTTTTTAATTTCAGAATTAATTTTATTAAACCCATATTGTTCAATAAGTGTTTTCTTATTTGAAAATAAATTAGTACCTAATCCAAGTCTATCTCCATCAATATCGATTCCTAACGAAGCAAGAATAGTAGGATACATATCAAGAATTGAAAATTTTCGATTTTTTGTATTCTGTTTATTAACTGCACTATTTATAAAACAATTATATGGTGTTCGTAAATAATTTTTATCTACATTTTTAAAGTACTTCTCTGCCATACTTTTATGATCACCAGTAATAACGATTGTAGTATTTTCATACCACGACTGTTTTTTGCACCATTCAATGAAATCACTTACTTGTTTTGATTGACAAGAAATAACATTAGCATACTGGTTTTTATGAATAGATTTACAATATGGACAAACATACCCATCAGGTGTATGCGTATCAATTGTTACCAGTTCAAAATTAAAGGGCTTATTATTAGAGGCTAATTCCGTGAGTTCTTTTCTAGCAAACTTAAATAATTTTGCATCCTCAATTCCCCAAAAAACAAAATAATCATCTGGAATATAACCATTTTCTTTGAAATAATTATAATCAGCTATTTTATAATTACCATGTTGTCGATAAAAATTAGATGTACAAGCAAAATCACCATCACTACCCATCATGATTTCATTGACATATCCTTGCTTTTCTAATACTTCTCCAATCGTATAAACCCCTGGTAAAAAACTTGAAGTATGGGTATATGATTTTCCATTAAAAGGGATTAAAAGCGGTATACCAGATTCTTGACCAACCATTGAAGCAACAGTCCACTGCGTTCCTTCCAATGTCATACTTCCACCAATTAAATCATTATGTGAAAAATTAATATTATCCTTTGCAAGCGATTGCAATTCTGGCATATAACTTGTCTGTTGAATTCCACCAGATTCGATATCTAAATAACTGTTTTCCATTGATTCCAAATAAATATGGATCAGATTTCTTTTTTGCTTTGGGTAAGTTATTTTTACTTTATTAAAATCAACGTAATGATCTTCATACAGAGTGGTCTTTTTAATCATATCAAATAGATAACCAACTATTTGATAATTATATAATGCATAAACTATTGCCATTATAATCACTATCCAACCAATCGTTAATATATGATCGGTCAAAAATAAATGCAACGTTTTAAACGGTAAATTAAATAAAATAATTTCTGTAACCATTACAATAACAAAACTAGCTGGTACAGTTTTTATAAACCAATCTGCATAAATGCCACCGTCAGTTCCATCAGCAGGTGCTTTTAAATGAAAAATCATTTGATTTAAGGTCTTTACAGAAAACGTTCGATTACCCCAAATAATTGAAAAAACAGCTAATAATCCCACAAATATTAATACCGACCCCACAACTTCTTTAATTGTTATCAATTTAAAAATATAATTTAACATTTACATCATCTCTCTATTTATATCACGATATCTAATATACATACATTTTGTTAACTAAATATGTCTATCCAAAAATTTTAGTGCCAAACTATATTATTAATACTATTTAGAGCGTTATTGAATTATGACTTTTTTTAATTTTTTTTCAAATTCACGACGTGAAAACATCACTATAGCTCCACACCCTAAACATTTAATTTTAATATCAGCACCCATTCTTATAATCTGCCATTGGTTCGATTTTTTACATGGATGCTGCTTTTTCATTTCCACAATATCATTTAAATTATAATTCATTTTACTCTCCATTCCGTTTATAAAAAGCTTCTAGTGTATTTTGCATTAACATCGTTATCGTCATTGGTCCAACTCCTCCAGGAACTGGTGTAATAGCCATTACTCTATCTTTTACATCTTCAAAATCTACATCACCACATAATTTATTATTTTCATCACGATTGATTCCTACATCTAAAACAACAGCTCCATCTTTTATATATTCATGATTAAAAAACTTAGGTTTACCAATTGCCGCAATCAAAACATCAGCTCGAGAACATATTTTTTTTAAATCTTTAGTCTTACTATGAGCTATTGTCACAGTCGCATCTTTTTGTAAACATAATAAAGATATTGGCTTGCCAACGATATTACTACGCCCAACAACAACAACCTCTTTACCTTTCAAATCATAATTGATCTCATCTAACAATACTAACATTCCTTTAGGCGTACATGGTACAAATGACTGCTGTCCTAAAAATAATCTTGCTGCATTTTGAGGATGAAAACCATCTACATCTTTATTTGGATCAATAGCTTTCAACACTTTTTCTTCTTCAATATGTTGTGGTAAAGGCAACTGTACAAGAATACCGTCAACACTATCATCATTATTTAGACGGCTAATTTCTGCTAATAACTCTGCTTCACTAAATGTATCATCATGTTTTAACACTTCTGATTCAATTCCAATATAAGCACATCCCCGCTCTTTATTTCTTACATATGTCTTACTTGCCTGATTATCACCTACTAAAATTACAACCAATTTTGGCAATCGGGAATAATTTTCTTTAATAGCTGCAACTTCTTCTTTCAACTGCTCTTTTATTTTCATTGATATCTCTTTTCCGCTAATGATCATTTTTATATCCCCCTTAAATTATTAAGTCCAATTATACCAAAATATTTTCTACATGCAACAATTAGATATCCCATCAAGATATAACTTATATTCAGCTAAAATCGTCTCTAACTGCTCGTATGTATCAATTTTTGATAGTTCATTTTTTACTCTTGCTGATGACTTCAATCCTTTTATATACCATGGCGCATGTCCTCGCATTTGAAACATCGCAACCTTTTCTGGTTCTATTTCCATTAATTTTTTTGCATGAGCTAAACATTGAGCGATTTTTTCTTGATATGTTGGTTCCAAAATTTCTTCACCGGTTTTTAAAGATTCAACAACTTGTTTTATCAACCAGGGATTTCCTAGAGCAGCACGACCAATCATCACAGCATCCACATTTGTTTGGGCTAACATTCTTTTAGCATCATCAACAGATTTAATATCACCATTGCCAATCACAGGGATTTTTACTGCTGCTTTTACGTCAGCAATAATACCCCAATCAGCCTTCCCTTCATACATCTGCGATCTCGTTCTTCCATGGACAGCAATAGCACTAGCCCCTGCTTTTTCAACTAACTCTGCAATTTTTACAGCATTGATATGTTCTTTATCAAAACCACTTCTAATTTTAACAGTTACTGGTTTAGAAACATTTTCAACAATTCCTTTAACGATTTCATATATTTTATCAGGATAAAGTAATAACTTACTTCCGGCTTCAGCCTTTAATACTTTATTAACTGGACATCCCATATTTATATCAATAATATCACAATTAGAATGCTGATCAATAAATTTAGCAGCTTTGACCATAGTTTCTACTTCACCACCAAATAATTGAATACTAACAGGATGTTCTCCTTCATCTACTTGAAGCATCTCTATCGTTTTAGCATTACCGTAACAAAGAGCTTTATCACTAACCATCTCTGAATAAACTAATCCTGCTCCAAAATCTTTAATTATTTTTCGAAAAGCCATATTTGTAATTCCCGCCATCGGTGCCATAACAACAGGATTTTCAATCTCAACATTTCCTATTTTAAACATTTACTCACTCCTCATGCAGTATCTTAACAATTATTCTAAAAAAAAGAAATATAAATGTATAAAAATTTTTACTCTGTTTATAATATTTACAGATAACTTACACTTCCCCGCTATTTTCCTCCCCGAAATAGAAGTAAGTTATCGAGTTAGTTATATTCCTAAATATGTTGGTAAACCAACTAAAAAGAAAGGCATCCCCCGCCTTTCTTTTTATATAACATAAACTATTAAATTTTTTCTTTTATAGCTTTTAATTCATTTTCATCAAACTGATACTTAGTATTACAAAATTGACAATTTATTTCACAACCATGATCCTCATCGATCATTGCCTGCAGTTCATCTTTTCCTAACGTAATCAAAGCATCTGCCATTTTTTCTTTCGAACAATCACAATTAAAAAATAAATCCTGCGTTTCTGTAATTTCCACGTCATCAAATAACGATTTTAATATATCTTCAGGATCTTTTTTGTTATTGATCAATTCAGAAACTGGTGGACATTCTTTTACAGCTTTTTCGATATAACTAATGTCCTCTTCAGTTGCTTCAGGCAATAGTTGAATAATATAACCACCAGATGCTAATACCTCATTAGTATCATTTACTAACACACCAACTGATACAACTGATGGTGTTTGTTCACTTACTGCAAAATAATAGCTAAAATCATCACCGATCTCACCTGTTTGTAAAGGAACCGCTCCTGTAAATGGTTCCTTCAACCCCATATCCTTGATGACTTGCAAAGTCCCTTCATGTCCAACAGCAACACCTACTGCCAATTTACCAGTATCATTATATGTATAATGTACTTCTGGATTAGCAACGAAGCCTTTAATATTACCATTTCCATTAGTAATACACATCATTGTTCCAATTGGACCACCACCATTGATTACAACGGTCATCTTTTCAGCGTTTTTATTCATTCTAGCCATCATCAAAGTCGCTGACATCATTCTTCCTAATGCTGCAGATGCTGTTGGCCACAAATTATGTTTTTTTCTGGCAATCTCTACTAGATTTGTAGTTCTACATGCAAAAACTCGACAATTTTTACTATTAACTAAACCTCTAACTAAATAATCTTCCATATAACCCTCCTTAAAAAAACACTGCAATTGACGATAAAATCATTGGAATTATCATACATAAAACAATAAATAAAATAAATATCTTTTTACTATACTTTTTCATTTTTCCACCTCTAAATATGAAAAAAAGCGGATACCGCTTTATTTCATATCATCTAACAAATCATCAGCATCATCAAACGAAGAACTTGAACTATTTGAATTCTCATCATTTGGTCGATCATCTACCGTTCCATCATGACGATCTAACATTCGACCAGTATTAAACAATGCCTCAATTTGTTCACCTGCTAATGTTTCATATTCCAATAAAGCATCAGCAATAACTACCAATTTATCTTTATTTGCTTCAATAATTTCTTTTGCTTTAGCATAACATTCATCAATAATTTTTCGAACTTGAACATCAATTTCATAAGCTATCTGTCCTGAATGAGAATTACTATGTTGAGTGTAATCTCGTCCTAAGAAAACATTTCCTTGCTCAGAATCATATTTAATTGGTCCTAACTCCGACATTCCTAATTCAGTAACCATCATTCTTGCAATTCTAGTTGCCTGTTCAATATCGTTATGAGCCCCAGAACTTACATCACCAAAGAAAATTTCTTCAGCAACACGTCCACCCATAAATCCTGCGATATTTGCTTCTAGCTGAGTTTTAGTTTGAAAATATGTTTCTTCTTTTGGTGTCATCAAGTTATAACCACCAGCTTGTCCACGAGGAATGATCGTAACTTTCTGCACTTTATTAGCATCTTCTAAAGTTAATCCTAAAACGGCATGTCCAGCTTCATGGTATGCAACTAAACGTCGTTCTTTTTCACTATATTTTCGAGATTTTTTAGCTGGTCCACCCATAACTCGATCTACTGCTTCATCAATGTCTGCCATTGAAATAACTTTATGATCTTCACGAACTGCTAATAAAGCTGCCTCATTTAATACATTTTCCAATTCTGCTCCAGAAAATCCTGGCGTTCTTTGCGCAATGTTATTAAAGTCAACATCAGGTGCAAATTTTTTATTACGCGCATGTACTTTTAAAATCTCTGTACGAGCATTTTTGTCCGGATTAGCTACTTGTATCTGTCTATCAAAACGACCTGGTCGTAACAATGCCGGATCCAAAACATCAGCACGGTTTGTTGCTGCTAAAATGATAATTCCTTCATTACCACTAAATCCATCCATTTCAACTAATAACTGATTAAGTGTTTGTTCACGTTCATCATGTCCACCACCCATACCAGTACCTCTTTGACGTCCAACTGCATCAATTTCATCAATGAAAATGATACATGGTGCTGTTTGTTTAGCTTTTTTAAACATATCACGAACACGTCCAGCTCCGACTCCGACAAACATCTCTACGAATTCAGACCCAGAAATCGAATAATATGGTACGCTAGCTTCACCAGAAACAGCTCTTGCAAGTAATGTTTTACCAGTACCCGGTGGCCCTACCAATAATACTCCCTTAGGAATACGAGCTCCCATCTGCGCAAATTTTTTAGGATTTTTTAAAAATTCAACCAGCTCTTTTAACTCTTCTTTTTCTTCATCAGCACCCGCTACATCAGAAAATCTTGTTTTTTGATTTTTTTCTAACTTAGCTCTAGAATTTCCAAAATCAAAAGCCTTAGCATTACCGCCACCTTGAGACATCATTCTAAAAATAAAGAACATTCCCCCAAGTAATAATACATAAGGTAAGATATTTGCAACGATACGCATAAACATGCCACGATCATTAGCATCTACAATTGTAGTTTCAATTCCTTTTTCGCTTAATAAGCTTGTCAATGACTGTATCTCAGCTTCAGTATTAGGAATAGTTGTAGTAAATTCAACTTCTGTAGATTTTCCATCGACTTTCTTCGTATATTTACCTGAAACGTCAACAACTAAAGATGAAGGAACAATTTCAACTTCCTTGATTTTTTCATCCTGTACTACTTCCACAAACTCACTATACTTAATTTCTTTACCGTTACTTTGATTCATAAAAGTAACCGCTCCACCAATTAAGACTAGTACTAACAGCCAGGGAAGAATTGATTTTAATAATCCATTCTTATTGTTCATAAACTCTCCTTACTTATAACACTCTTCTTTTAAAATACCAACATATGGCAATTGACGATACTTTTCGTTAAAATCTAATCCATAGCCAACAACAAAAGCATTAGGAATTTTAAATCCGACATAATCTGCTTTCATATCAATAACACGACCTTCTTCTTTATCCAGCATTGTGACAATTTTAACACTATTGGCTTTACGCTTTAAAAGCATCTCTTTAACGTTAAACAATGTTTTACCAGTATCAAGAATATCTTCAACAATTAAAATATTTTTACCCATTACATCCTCTTTTAAATCTTGTTTAACTACAAGCGTTTTAGATTCAACACCGTCATAGCTGCTTACATTCATATAGTCAAATGTAACATCACTATTTAAATGTTTTGAAAGTTCAGCCATAAAAGGCACAGATCCTTTTAATAAGCCAACTAACAAAACTTCTTTACCTTCATAATCTTTATCAATAATTTTTCCTAACTCTTCACACTTTGCACTTATTTGTTCTTCAGTGATCAACACTTCTTTTATATTCTTATGCATTTTATTCACTCCTAGCCATATATGACTATAATTTTACCACATATAAATTAGGTTTTGAATATAAATACCCAATATTTTTTGCAAGATGTGGTACAAGAATTATATCACCATGGCAATTTTCAACAACTGGCCAAATTTCCCTTTCACTTTTAGGAATTTTATTATCAATAAATAAACGTGATAATTTTTTACTTCCTCCAGCACTAACTATGGTATCACCTGGTCTAAACGTTCTTATCGTAATAGGAAAATCTTCATTTGTCAAATAAATTCCTTCATTTAAATGACCTTTCTTACTTAAATAAAAGTGCTCATGTTTATCATAAACTATTTGTTCATATTTTAAACAATAGCCTATATTAATTTTTAATTTAGAAACACGTATATTATTATATTCTTTTATGAACCTAATATTAACAGGTAAATCCATTTCAATATTTGGTTTATCACTTTTAATCTGCTTAATGATTTCTTTAATCAAAGCATCACTGATCAAAGGAGGATATACTTCTTCTTTAACTATTTCATAAATAAAACTATTTAAAAGATCATAAGGGATCAAACGGTAATCAATAACTTTATCATCATGATACTTATCAAGATATGGTTTCACCCTTTCGATATTTTTTAGATACCGCTGATTATGCAAATCAGCCTTATTTAATAAATCTTTTACCTGCTGTTCCGTATAATTTTTTAGTGTTACATTCCTAACAAAATCGCGAGTAAAATCTGTTTGAAAATTAGTATAGTCATCACGATAACTAACATTATGATCATGACAGTACGCTCTTAAAACCTGTTTATTAACTCGTAAAAGTGGTCTAATTACAGTCACCCCAAATACTTCACTAATATTTTTTATTCCTAAATATCCTTTCGTATTATGTCGTTGCAGCTGCATTACGATATTTTCAATTACATCATCTTGATGATGCGCCAAAACAACTTTATCAACATTATATTTACAAGCTATTTGACGATAAAAGTAATATCGCAGTTTTCTAGCTTGGGTTTGAAAATTTTCTTTTCCATATTCACATGTATCTATTTCCTTTACATAGCAAGGAAGATTATGCTTATGACAGTAGTTTTCAACTGTTTTTTGATCTAAATCACTATCTTCTCTTAAATGATAATTAACATGACAAACAACGATTTGATATCCGTGATTATACATCATATCCAAAAGTGCCATTGAATCACAGCCTCCAGATACCCCTACTATGTATAGCTGCTTCAAATTTAATAATTTCTCCATCACATCACCTCAAATACCTTTATCATTATAACAAATTATCCTTTTTTTTACATATAGTTTTAACTATTTTAGTCACTAAAAAAGCACGTTTATAACAGTTTTTATTTAAAACTATAAACAAAAACAGGAAGATTTAAAATTATTGAATTTCAATAAAACCAATTCTTCCTTTTTAACGTACCTTTTATTTCAACAATTCACTTTTTACTATTTTGATTACTACAATGCTAATATCATCGAGATTATTTTCTTCTAAAACCCGATCCATTAATAACGTTGCTGCCTCTTGAGGATGCATATGATTGATTATCTTAATATTTCTTTTAATAATCTGTTCAAAATTACTACCAGTTCCATCACTAGACATAATGACAATATCATTATCTTTTAATAACATTTCATAACTAGACATCTTTAATTTAGAAACGATTCCTACCGGTAATGAATTAGTTGCAATTTTTTCTACAGTTCCATTACGAATATGATAGCTGGGATTAGCCCCATATTTGATTAATTTCATTTTCGCATTCGCTAAATTTATATGACACAAATCTAATGTCGTAAACATATCATTATGATTTTTTATTTTTAATAACGCATTTATAGAATCAATAGTATCTTTTAAACTAATACCATTTAAAATTAATTTAGATAGTACTTCCAAAGTCAATTTACTTTCTGCTGCTGCCATCTTTCCCTGACCCATTCCATCACTCAAAGCTAAATAATGTAGATTATCTTGATGAAAAGCACTAAAAGAATCTCCACAATTTAAGGGCTCTAATGCATATTGCTGTAACCCAAACTGTAAAGAATAGTTTGGCTGGTGCTTTAAAACCACTGAAGTATAACCTAAATAATGCATTGCATCTTTGATTGAAATAATTTCTAATGATTCGTTTAAATAGCTTTCAATAATTGGCACTAATTCATTGATTACATCTTCTTTATTTATATCCATTAAACCTATTTCCAAGGTATAAACATCTAAAGATATTTGATGTTTATACAAATATGTAATATTAAATTGATACCCTAGTAAATGTTCCTTCAGCTGTTGATCACCAAACGGTGCCTGTTCTAAAGAATTACTAAAATTGTCAAACACTTCACTCAATAAAGAAAATTCATAAAACAAATCTCTTTTTAAATGCAGATTTTCCTGATTTACTCTTTTTATCTTTTCATAACTTTCTTTATACTCATTAATTCCTTTTAAAAATTTATCAGGACTAATACAATTACTATTTATATATTTTAAATCCTCTTCACTATATTTAGATTTAAAGCCCTTATTAATAAGTTTACCTAATCTACCCACACTGCCATCTTGATAAAAACATAAATCTCGACTTGGACAATGCAAACAGACATCTTCATATACATAACCAACAAATTCTCCAACATTCACATTATGATTAGCTTCTTGAAAAATATTAGTTAATTGTTTAAATAACGAGGCAAATGTATTGGCTCGCTGAATCAATTTATTACGACTTGTAATATTTTTATAGTCTTCATTAAGCAATTTAGGGCGACGTTTGAAAGTAGGAATAAACAAAAATAAAGCTGCACTTACTATAATAATAAAATTATGATAGTAATAGTCATAGTTAATAAAAAATGGAAGAACTAAATGACTTAATATATATGTTGATGAACAAGTTAATTTATTTTTAGGGTTGTACATAAAGAAGATACTGAAAGGAAGGATCAACGATAGTATTTCATCTTTAAGTAAGGGATCAATAAACATTAAAATAATTGATATATATAAAATCGCTGGCATCGTACTATTAATACCTAAATAGTACGTACTTAATAATAAAAAGAAGCGTAGTAATATCATCATGTATAACTGATTAACTTCTACCAATGAAACAATAGCTAACATTATCATCACGGAAAGAATTATCATCCGTTTATTCGTATATACTTCAATTGTATTATGGATAAAGACGGGAACTACTTCTAAGCATAATAAACTATGTATTAATGTAAAGGATAAAATAACTAGTACTTCTATGTAGTTATAATTATATATGTAAAGAAAGATTAAACTTACTAAAGTAACTACAAAGGCCAAGTATTTACTTTTAATAAATTTAAAATGCATTAGTACCTGCATTAGTATTACACTTGTTAAGGAGACTAACAATAACATGTAATTTTCATAAGATAGATAGGTTATTAATACTAAAGCACTCATATATACGATCAGATGTCGATATCCACATAAAAATGATATTACTAGCATCGGAATTATAAAACAAAGCGATGTATTATATATTTTTACTAAACCTAAAAAGAGGGTTAAACAAAAAATTGTAATATAAGTCATCCCAGCATTTTTTATTTTTACTTTATTTTTTTCTACTGACAAATCCATTTCATTCACCTCGTACTATAAATTATATGAATTTATGATAAATAATTTGTCATTTTTTAAGTTCAATTAAAATAATCTAGTTAAATACGCTATAACGAAGCAGATTTATTTGCAAAAATATTGAATTTATCAATATTTTTAAAACTGTATATATAAAAAAATGATTAAACAAAATTTTATTCTGAATTTATACTCATACCAAAAAAATAAAAATAATTGTGCGATTTTTCACCAAAAAGGCTTTATTATTAAAGCTTTATTCATTATTTTGGATGTTTTTTATAGATGGTGTTAATTCATTAATAATTGAATAGTAAGTTTGTTTATGGGTTAGAAATGTTTTTGGTATAAAAGCAGCTTGGAAGTTTATTGACCAAAAATGATTTTTTTTCAATTTTGGTCAATAATATGATATAATAGATATACTAAAGGAGTTGTTAATTTATGAAGTTAATTAAACGAAAAGATTATTTAAATATTTTAATAAACGTTAAGAATACACCAGATATAAAAGTTATTACAGGAGTGAGGCGTTCAGGCAAATCAAAATTACTTCTTTCATTTATAGAATGGTTAAAAAAACAAGAACAGGATTCTCATATTGTATATATTAATTTGCAAGAAACAGAAAATGAACAATTTTTAGAATATCATTGTTTGCATGATTACATTTTAGAACAATATGTTGAAGGCAAAAATAATTATCTTTTTATAGATGAAGTTCAATTATGCACACATTTTGAAAAAGCAGTAAATAGTATTCATGCTAAAGAAATATATGATATATATGTGACAGGATCTAATGCTTTTTTATTAAGTAGTGATTTAGCAACTTTATTCACAGGAAGAACATTTACAATAGAGGTTTTTCCTTTTTCCTTTCAAGAGTTTCTTGTTTATTTTGATAGAGATGATACAGATCAGGCATTTAATGATTATTTAAGAATTGGTGGATTTGCTGGATCATATTTATATCACCAAATAGAACAAAAGTATGATTATATTCAAAAAGATGTTTATGAAACAATAGTGACACGAGATATTGTTCAAAAATATAAGATCAGAAACAAAGGCCTTTTTGAAAATTTAACAAATTATCTTATTGACAACATCTCCAATTTAACATCATCTAGAAACATTACAAACTACTTAATTAGTAATTATGATAAAGTTAGTCACAATACGATTATCAATTATATAAAATATCTTTGTCATGCATTTGTATTTTATAGAGTAAAGAGATTTGATATAAAAAGGAAAAAGTATTTAGCTACTGAACAAAAATATTATCTTGTTGATCATTCTATTAAATATGCAACTCTTGGAATTAAGAATCAAGATTTAGGTAGAACATTAGAAAATATTGTTTATATAGAGTTATTAAGAAGAAGATATGAGGTCTATGTTGGTAAGCTTTATAAGAAAGAAATTGATTTTGTAGCATTAAAAAGAAATGAGCAAATTTATATTCAAGTTTCAACGTTCTTAGAAGATGAAAATACAATTGATAGAGAAGTAACACCTTTGTTGAAGATAAAAGATGCCTATCCTAAAATAATTATAGCGAGAACACATCAAGAAATGTATACGATTCAAGGTATAAAAGTTATAGATATTGCAGATTGGTTGATAAATAATAAATAGGTTAAAAGTTAAATTCATTGATATTAGCAATGTCGTAAGTTAATATTCAAGCAGGTTCAGAAAGATATTGACTACGGTCGATATCTTCTTTTTTATATGTAATATTTCGTTGAATTATTTTTATCATAATTCATATCAAAAAAATATCAAAATTATTCCTAAATAATATGAATTAATAAAGATAGAATAAAATAGAAAAGATTGAAATTGCTTGTTTTTAAAGGAGTTTAAAGTCAAATAATATGTATTTGATAATTAAAATAATCCAGTTAAATACGCTATAATGAAAAAATTTTTTTGGTAAAAAGAAGCTTTTTCCCATTCAAAAACATTTACACAATTAATGAAAATGTGATTTAACGTTACCATTTTTAAAAAAAACAAAAAAATAGCAACGTTAAATCATTAAAATAAAAAACTATGTGTTATAATATGAATGGTGATATGAGATCTATGCATTATAAATTCGAGAGGTGATATAAGATTATTATGAAATTATATAAAAGAGAAAACTATTTAAAAAAGATAAGAGGCTTTTATGAAGCAGAAGATATTATCAAAGTTATTACAGGAGTTCGTAGATGTGGTAAATCATCATTAATGCAAACTATAGCTGAAGAACTTATATCTAATGGTATTTCAAAAGAAAATATTATATATATTGACTTAGATAAAAGAGAATTTAGAAAAATAAAAGATGCTGATCAATTAGAAATAGTAATTGATAAAAAAATAGAAAATATTGAGGGATTAAAATATCTTTTTATAGATGAGGTACAAAATGTAAATGGATTTGAAGAAGTTTTAAATGGATTTAGAAATGAGGGGGAATACTCAATCTTTATAACTGGGTCTAACTCATATTTGTTAAGTGGAGAGCTGATAACAAAATTGACTGGGCGTTATATAGAATTTGAAATGTTCACTTTAAGTTTAGAAGAATATATAGATATGAAGAAGTTTTATAATAAAACTGTTAGTTCTAATCTTTTAGAAGAATTAAACTCATATATATTAGAAGGTGGATTTCCCCGTACTGTACAAATGGATAATTTGGCTGATAAAAGGACTTATACACAGAGTGTCATAAAAGAAATATTTGAAAAAGATATAAGAAGGAGAATAAAAGTAAGAGATAGAGATGCATTTGAAATAGTGAAAAATTTTATAATCAATAATTATGGGTCTTTGATTAGTATTAATAGTATTGTTAATTCATTGAGAAAGACAGGAACTTTAATTAGTAAAGCAACAGTCACTAGATATATTCAAGCGCTTTTAGATGCTAAAATTATTTATGAATGTTATAGATTTGATATGAAATCTAAAAAAGCAATCAAGGGAGAAAAGAAGTATTATATAGCGGATTTAAGTTTTTATTATGCACTTAATACAGATAATCAAATGAATTATGGACCATGTCTAGAAAATATTGTATATATTTACGCAAGAAGTCAAGATTATTCAGTAAGCATTGGAAGAATTGGTAAATTAGAATGTGATTTTATTTTACGTGATAGAGAATTAAATTATTCTTATGTTCAAGTATCATATACAATAATGTTAAATAAAGAAACAGAAGATAGAGAGTATAAACCACTAGAACAAATCAAAGATAATTATCCTAAATACGTTGCAACGACGGATTATTTACTACAAAAAAGAAATGGAATCAAACATATTAATATCATAGATTTTATGAAAAACAATGAACTATTTTAATCACTACGAGATTAAAATAGTTCATTTGTATAAACTTAATGAAATTCATTGACAGAAATAAAGTTATACGATAATATTCAAAAATGGGTTCAGAAAGATATTGGCTATGGTCGGTATCTTCTTTTTATATGTAATATTTCGCTGAATTATTTTTATCATAATTCACACCAAAAAATACCAAAATAATTCATGATTTATATGAATTAATAAGTACAGAATAAAATAGAAAAGATTGGAATTACTTGATTTTAAAGGGGGGTAAAGTTAAATAATCTGTATTTAATAATTAAAATAATCTAGTTAAATACGCCATAATGAAGCAGATTTATTTGCAAAAATATTGAATTTATCAGCATTTTTAAAATTGTACATATAAAAAAATGATTAAACAAAATTTTATGATGAACTTATGCTCATACAAAAAATAAATATGAAATTTTTATTGATAAACTAAAAATAATAAAAAAGACATCTGTTTTAATTTATAAGTAATAGAAAATAAGTATTATTTAATAAATTTCGATGTTTATAAAAAATTTAAAAATATTTATATAATTAATAATAAAAGCTATTTAACGTTGCCAATTTTAAAAAATAAAAAACAGCAATTAAAATACTGTTAGTTCCTATTTGACCTTACGCATATCATATTTAACAGTCAAATATCTATTGAAAAAATTTTGTTTTTAAATCTTTTATATCACTTATTATCAAGTAAAAACCTAAATGACTTAAAGTTGGTGTTTAATACATAAAAAGCGTTAAAATTTTTAACGCTTTTTCTACTATAAATCCAATCTAAAACCAATATCTCCCATCAATAAAGAACGCTCATACTGGCTAAAACCTAATTTTTCTAACAACCTGATTGAACGATAATTATCATTATAAACATGTGCAAATACACTTTTAAAATTATAATCATTTTTTAAAACATCTAATAATACTCTGAGCGACTCCGTTGCATATCCCCGATGCCAATAATCACTATCAAAAGTATAGCCAATCATTATGGAACTAGTTTCTATAACTTCTAAAAAATAATCACCTATCAGGTAATTATTTTCTTTTAATACCACACCTAACTGATAACTGCCTCTAGAACCATCAAATGGATGTTTTAAACAATATTCTATTCTTTTAACTGCTTTATTATAAGGATATCGCCACCACGACTGATAAAACGCTACTTCTTTTTTATTACGATATTCACTTAAACGCTTTGCATCAGACATAGTTAATTCCCTTATTATTAAACGCTGAGTTTCAAAAGTTTCCATCCTGCCACCTCACCGATAATTATCATAACATAAATTATATTATTATTTTAGCCTTTTATAGCATATTTGATTGTATTTATTAAATGTTTTATCGTTATGAGAGGATGTTTAAACAGCATTCTTTTGCCCGAATATTTCATTACTTCCTTTATTTGATTACGATATTTTTTTTGATAACAATGAATAGGGCAAGAGGAGCAGAATGTTTTTTCATCTTTACGAGGACAACAATCGATTCTTTTAAATGCATATTCTTTTAATTCACTTAAATCCTGCTGATGACCTTTTTCATATATTGAAATCATTATTGTTAGTAATTCTTTTTCTTTTTCTGTTGTCATTAACTTTGCCTACCTTGTTCAATTTTAATTATTCGATCACAAATCTTTAATGAGGAAGGTCGGTGACTTACCAAAATAATCGTTTTTCCTTCACGATTATCATTTAATGATTTTAAAACTAATGCTTCATTTAAACTATCTAAATTACTTGTTGGCTCATCTAATAAAATTAATGGTGAATCATGCAAAAAGGCTCTTGCTAATGATAATCTTTGTAATTGTCCGCCCGATAAAGATTGATAAAGACTTCCGATCATTGTTTCATATCCATCTTTTAAACTTATAATAAACTCATGTAAATTGGCTTTTTTACAAGCTTCTATTACTTCTTCTTGACTAGCTTCCATTCCTAATTTTATATTATTAATAATACTATCATTAAACACATAAGTATCTTGGGTAACATAACTAATAAGTTTAGCTAAAGAATCACTTTGCCATGATTTTAGATTATGGCCATTTATCAAAATATCACCACTGCTAGGATCATAAAAACGCATTAATAATTTTAATAACGTTGTCTTTCCACTACCACTACGACCTTCTATTCCAACTATCTCGCCTGGTTTGATTACCATATTGATTTTATCTAAAATCACTTCATTTTCATACTTAAATGATACATCTTTTATTTCAATTGTTCCTAAATCACCTTGATACCCATCACTAACCTCAGCAACTTGCGGCATTTCATCCAACAAATCAAGAACCCTATTGCCACTGGCAAATGTTATTACTAAATTATGTGCTAGTGATGATAGAGCCAATACTGGTCCAAATGAAGACATTAAAGCAATCGTTCCAATTAAAACACCATTAAAACTAATCAACTGATGAAGATATAAATAATAACTTAAAATAAACATCGCCAATGAAAATAAGCTAACACTGATATCTCCGATCATGCGATACTGCCCTTCTAAATCTTTTAACTCTTCGTTTTGATCATTTAGTAATTCACTTTTTTGGGCAATCTCATTTAAACGTTTTTTACCACATAGAAATTGATCAACGATCCTTAACCCATGAACAGACTCCAATACATAACTAGTATATTTACCATAAGTATTTCGATAATCTAATCCTTTATTACCAGATACTTTACCTACTACTAGTGGAATGAATACACCAATAAATAAATATGCTAGCGCCGCCAACAAGGCTAGTGCAATATGAAAACTTCCTAAATAAACAATCATGATAATTGAAACAATTAAAGCTATCATAACTGGTGAAATTGTATGAGCATAAAATACCTCTAATAGCTCAACATCACTAGTGATCATTGCAACTAAATTCCCATGATCTTTTCCATCTAGTTTTGCTGGTGCTAATTTTCTCAATTTTGCAAAAACAATATCTCTTATCATTGCCAATAATTTAAAAGCAATAAAATGATTACACCACTGTTCACCATAACGTAAAAAACCACGTAAAACACCACAAGCAATCAAAAGATAAAGTAAATTAGTAAAAGTTTCTTTGTTTACTATTTTAATTATTATTTCTCCTGCAATAATTGTCAAAAATATAGCCGCCAAATAACCAATTACACCAAGGACAATTGCCAACAGCATCGTTAATATCATCGATTTAACTAGAGCAATCAAGCTAATTACAACCTTTAAATTACTACGCTTTTTCACTTGTATTACCCCCATAATTTTCAATTTCTTTTTGCGTGTTAACTAATATTCGGTATTCCTCATTTTCTTTCATTAACATTTCATGATTTCCATAACCTACAAGCTTACCATGACTAAAGACATAGTTGCACTTACAATTTTCAACACATGCTAAACGATGACTAATCAAAATAACGATCTTATCTTTTTGCATTTGTTCAATTACTTTCATGATAATTTCTTCACTTTCAATATCTATATTTGAAGTAGCTTCGTCAAAAATATATACTTTTGTATCATGTAATAATGCTCTAGCAATGCTCAAACGTTGTTTTTGACCACCTGATAAATTATTTCCCCGTTCTTCAATTACACTATCTAATCCTGCTATCCCATCAAAATAATTCCACAAATTAACTTTTTTCAAAACATCTATCATCATTGTATCATCACTATTACAATTACCATCTAATAGATTTGAACGTAAAGTTCCTGCAAAAATATATGGATCATGCTCAACCATAGTTATTTCTTTCATTAAACTATGATGATTGATTTTATTTACCTGTTTACCATTATAAGTCAATTTACCCTGATAATTATCATAATAACCCATTAGCAGTTTTGCAATCGTACTCTTTCCACTTCCCGAACTTCCAACGACTCCATAAACACCAGGTTGATCGATCTTTAAACAGATATCTTTTAATACGATTTTTTCATCATAGCCAAACGATAAATTGCTAATTTCAATTTCATTAATATCTTCAATTTCTAAATTCTTATCATCTTTAATCTCGACATCTAATAATCTAAAAATCTTTTCACTCGCTGCATTACCATTCATAGCAATATGGAAAAACGATCCTAATAATCTAAGCGGAATAAAAAACTCAGCTGATAACATAATCATCATAAACGCTTGTCCTAAATCAATTGCACCCGCTTGATAGCTATACAACGATATAATAATTCCCAGTGCAGCACCACCATAAGCAACTAAATCCATAACACTAATTGAATTTAACTGCATCACTAATACTTTCATCGTAATATTTCTAAAACGTTGTGCTTCTTCATTCATCTCAATATGTTTATATTGGTCACCACGATACCCTTTTAATGTTGTTAAGCCTTTAACATTATCTAAAAATCGCTCTGCTAGATTTCCATACAATCCCCAATATTTACTCAATAATCTTTTTGCAAATTTTTGTACTAATACGATTGACATCGGAATCAACGGAACACAAATAAAAAGCACTAATGCTGCCTTAAATTCTACTTGCCCAAGAATAATAAACAATGTCACTGGTGCTAACATACTGTAAAAGAACTGAGGTAAATATTTACCAAAGTATATTTCTAACTGTTCTACGCCTTCACTCATTAACTGGGTAAGTGAAGCAGTACTAATCACTTCATTATAGTGATTATTTAATAATAAGATTTTTTTATAAATATCACATCTAAGTTTCCCTTTTATATTTTTTCCAGCTTTAAAAGAATACGTGGATGCCAGTTTTCCAAAATACCCCTTTATTAAAACTAAGACTACGATAATTATTATCTTAACTATAAAATAATCTGTCTTACTATAGTAGTAAACCTTATTTATCATATCAGCCATAATGGCAATGATCATAATTTGCATGATTAGTCCTAACCATTGCATCAATACTTGTAAATATACATATTTTTTATCATCTTTTAAATAACTAACTAATCTTTTATTAATCATTACCCACTTTTTTAATTGTTTCTATTCGGGATATAAAATAATAATATTTAAATATCACTAATAAAACAATCGTTATCCTTCCATAAATATTATTCATCATTAAAAATGCAATTAAAAGCATAGTACTGGCAAACGATAATAACATCACTTTAGTTCGTAATGTCATTGCTCTTCTAGTAACAAAATCATTTAAATGATTTTGATACAATTTAGTTCCTTGAAACCAAATTTTAGCCCGCGATGAACTCTTCGTAAAAAAGAATAAAGCAGCCAAAAGAAACGGGGTTGTTGGTAAAATCGGCAACACCACACCTATCATTCCAATCAGCATAAATACCAATCCCAAAATAAAATACAAATATTTCATATTATCTCCTTTTTATTATAAATATCAGATTTACTTTAACATTATCAAAAGATATTTTCAATATAAATGTTAGTCTTTTTTAACATCTATCATAAAAAAAAGGATTCATGATAAATTCACGAACCCTTTAAATATTAATTAAATTTTCTTTTTACAAATGCCAATCCACAAACACTTAATAATGCTGCTGTTGCATACAAACTAGTTAAAACATTATCACCAGTTGGTACAGCTTTTTCAGGACTATCTGGACTAGGTGCAACTGGTGTTACTGGTTGCTCTACACTAACATTATAATTAGCTGCCCATTCCATAATTGACGTTCCATTAGCATCTTTTGGATTATTATTTAATGTAAAAATCCATGTCCAGTGATCATTATAATGAACTAATGTAGGAGTACTATCCATATCATAATCTTCTTCAAGATTTATTTTATTGGCACCATCAACATTTACTGTATCATATAATGTTAATTTATATTTATTGTCTTTAGTTTCATAAGTTGTAAAATCAGAATTAATATTTTGCAAATATCTTATTTCCGTAGTTTCTTGACCTTCAGTTAAAATCTTAAACATTCTCTTTGAACATTCATCTGTTGCAACACTTGAATCTGTTACCCCTTGAACTAACCAAATTGCAGTATCAGATTTTGTTAGTGAAGCTAATTCTTCATCAGTTGGTGTTTGTCCACCACGAGCAGTCGCTACATCTAAAGCTGGACAGTTGATCATAGCAGCTTTAAATAAATCAGGATATGCAATTAACATTCTTGTAGTCATATAACCACCAGCTGAACAACCTGATACATATACTTTTTCAGGATCAATATTTTTAGCTTTAATTAAATCATTGATTTCATTATATGCTATTTCTAATAAACCATCTCTTTGAGCATAATACCAAGTATCAGGTGCCTGGAATGACATAACATGAGCCCCACCAAAAATTTCTTGTGCTTCATCACTAGCCCAAGCTACAGTTCCTCTGTTTGCAAGCATTTGAGCTACGTTATTACCAGAATTTAAAAGATCTCCTTCACCATTTCCATGGAACCAAACAATAAGTGAATCTGCATTCCCTGCATCATAATATTGATAGTTAATACCATTTTCGACTATTACAGATTCAAATTTAGCTGTTTCATCATTAGTTACAGTATTATCTGTAGTATATTTTGCAATATAATTATCATCGATTTCTCGACCATCAGCAGCAGTCAATGTTACACCTTTATTTTGAACGATCGTATACTCTAATTCAGCAGGATAATTTCTTGCATATCCTTTTTTGGCATCACTTATGTATGTCAATGTTGATCCATACCCATCGTTTTCATCAAAATAAACATTAACATATTGACCATCTGTCTCTACTTTTACAATTTTACGATTGCCATTGTATTGCTCTTTTCCTTTATAATCCTCGTCTTCAATTTTAATAGTTGATTTTGCAGTAACTGTAAAAGTATCAAGATCTACATTTGAAACCCTATACCCTGCTCCAAAATCAATTGTCATTTTGTTTACCACTTCACCCGCATCAGTGACTCTTGCAGATAAACTACAATCATAAGTAGTATCTACAGTTTCTGCTAATACCGGTGCACTGAAAGCGGTTACCGCTAATGCCATACTGGCAGCAGCTGCAAAAATTTTTCTAAATTTTTTCATTTCCTTATACCTCCTAAATATTATTATAACATTGCTTACTTTTAGCTGTATTTACATATTTATACATTTAGGTTCAAAAATTGGTACTATATTTATAAAATTTAGTCTTGAAAAAACAATAAATTTATGATATGTAATTTGAAATTTTAATATGAAATGTTGATTTAAAAATGTTATAATATAAACAGATCAACGTGTAGTTTGCAGAACGTAAATCCAGTTGCAACTACACTTTTTTAATTATAGGAGGATAATAAATGTATAAAATTGGTGAAAATGTTTTATATGGTAGTGAAGGGGTATGTAAAATAACAGATATTGTTTCAAGAGTAATCAATAATCAAGAAAAAAAATTTTATCTCTTGACTTCTTCCAGCAATAAAATGAAAATTCTTGTTCCTTTAGATAATGAACTTTCTTTAGCAAAAATGCGTAAAATTTTATCAAAAGAAGAAATATATAAACTTATTGAAGCTATGCCTGATAATGAAACTATTTGGATAAAAGATAAAAATTTACGAAAAAAAAAGTATAATGAAATTATTATAAAAGGTGACCATGAACAAATCGTCAAACTGATCAAAACTTTGTATTTAAACAAACAAGAGCAAATAAAAAAAGGCAAAAAATTTCATGTTCAAGACATGTATTTACTTGATGCCGCTGAAAAAATGCTTTATGAAGAATTTTCTTATACTTTAGACATTCAACCTGACGAGGTTCTTCCTTTTATTTTAAAAAACATTAAATTAAACGAAAAAGGTAACAATAATGTATAGTATCAATGATTACGTAATTCATCAAAATAATCATATTTATCAAATCATTGCAATAAATAATCAGATCACCTTAAAGTCTCCTTTAAACAACAACTCTATTTTAGCTGATTCTAAAGATATTATTCGAAAAGTCACAACTAAAAAGGAACTCGAAGAAATTATTGAGCGAATTCCCTATATCCGCACTCTAGAAATAACAAGCGAACGCTTTCGTCAAGAACTATATCGAAAAACGTTTGATAGCTACTTAGAAATAGAATGGATCAAACTAATAAAAACAATTTATTTGCGCCATCGTTTTCATAAAGCTCAGTCATATGAATTAGATTATTTAAAACAAACCCAAACTCTTTTTCATGAAGAAGTTGCAATTGTATTAAATATGCCAATTGATAAAGTAGATGATTATATTAAAAATAAGATCATGGAATTTTAAATTTATAATTATTCGTAATAAACAACTAAAAATAAGATATTTCAAATAATGAGTCACTTTTATCAAATAAACAAGTAATAATTAAAATTACTTTATATGAAGTTGTCGAATAGACAGCTTCATTTTTATTTAAAAATCATTTTTCGTTTTATATCAAAAACAATATACAAATATCTTTATTATCATTGTAAAGATAAATAAAAATAGTATCTATAAATAAGATATCTATAGATACTATTATGACTTATACATTAGTCTTCTTTTCTTTTGTAACTCGTTACAACTGTAGCCATACTTAATAATCCAAGTCCTGCAAATAAACCAATTAAACTGTCATCTCCAGTCTTGATACTTACCGTTGTATCTCCGGCTTTTACTGCTGGATTAATATTTCCTTCATTAGCTACTAATCTAGCTAACCCTTTTGCTAAGATATCTTTAGCGTTATCAACTTGATCCTGTGTTGCTTCTGGATCTTCTAATACCGCCTTGGCTTCATTTAAAGCATCTGTGACTACTGCCCATGATTCAGCACTGTAGTTTGCCGCGTTTAAGTTATTTGCCTTATTGATCAACTCTTGTAATAAGTCTTTATTTGGTTTTAATCTTAAGTTCAAGAACGCTTTTACTAATTCACTATATACTTCATCAACTTCACCTTGCATTGCATTAACATTGTCCAATACATAATTTGCTTTATCTAATACTGGTAACATATCAGACCATGATGATTCAACGTATTTGCTTTCATCTAAACCATTGATTTGATCTACTTGTTTTTGTAATGCACTCTTATCACCTTTGTAGAATTGTAGCATATGCATTACATCTGCTAGTCGATCAAAGGCATTATCTACTTCACTTTGAGTGGCATTAGTTTTTGCATATACTTCTTTTGCATTTGTTAAAGCTTCGTTGAATTCTGTTACTACAACTGGTACGATATTTTCTAAGTCGGCTTTTTCTGCCATTTCAATAGCAATTTGTAAAGCTGTTTTATCACTTTCGATTACTTGTTCAACTAAAGCATCTTTTGCAGTTTGTAACAATATTACTGCATTATTTACTTCTGCTTGAGTTGCCTCTTCACTATCTAATATATTTTTAGCTTCTGTCATTGTCTCAATAAATGATGCCCAAGTTTGGGATGTATAGTTTTCTTCTTTAAGAGTTAAACATTCATCATATAATCCTTGTAATTCATCTTTATTGATTTCAACTTTATCAAAACGCATATAATCAAGATTAAAGTTTCCTGGATTAATATCGCCTTCTGAGCGAATCATGATGGTATTTTTACCAGCTTTTAATGCTATATTACTGATTGCAACTTCATTCCATACACCATTTTTCTGACTATCACCCCATGTTGGTGTTACTTCAATTTCAAAATCAGCTCTTTTTTCATCATTAATATATAATGCTCCAGTTCGTGGTGTATCATCATAAACTGCTGATCCTTTTTTACCACATCCAGCATTTAATACTAAATTATAAATACCAGATTCTTTTAAATCAACTGTGAATTGCACATAGTTTCCGACATTTTTCCATCCTGCCAAATAACCAGTTCCTGAATATCCTTTCCATTCTCTATCAATTCTTAATTGATTTTTTGATGAATCAGTTACTCCTTCACCATTTTCTAACTCGAAAATATCACCAGGATTAATTTCTGGTAATTTAGGCTCAAAATAGAACCAGTCAACATCACACTGAAAATCAGTATCATCTATACCATTAAATTCTAAAAAGATATTACTTTCAATAGCATCTGTATCTTTACACATTACTTCTAATGTTGTCCACTGATCATCTTTTGGTATATCTAAAGTGGTTAGAATCTTATCACCTATACCATTTTCATATACTGTAATCTTCCCACCAGTACTACTCTTTAATCTAATTGCAATACCACCTTTGTCTTCACCTTTAACTTCATTAAACTCTAGCCAAGAACCACTTGTATTTGTTGACATAATTTTGCGATTACCTGCTGCATCATCGTCAATAATTGTAAATCCTTTTGAAGCAGTAGCATTTTCTGCCTCTATTTGACTAAATGCGTCAATAGAACGATCAATTCGATTAAATGTCAATGAATCTAAGTTATAATTTCCAGGATTTGTATCCCCTTCGGCGACAAATTTAAATGTATTTACACCAGCTTCTAAAGGAACATTTTCAATTGTATATTTGACCCATACGCCTTGTTTTACTCCATTAACCGTTTCACCCCACTTATCAGTTATCGCAAATTCCATATCCTGAAGCTTTTGACCATTCAAATACATTGTTCCCTGTCGTGGACTATTATCATATCTTGAATCATTTTTAATTCCATTATTAACATTTAATACTAAGTTATAATCTCCGGCTCTTTGAATATCAACACTAAATTCTACTGCATCTCCAACTGTTTTAAATCCTTTAGCAAATCCTGTTCCGGTATACCCTTTCCATTCTGTATCAACAGAGACACTACCATACATTTTAGCTTCTTCTAATTCAAAAACATCCCCATCATTGATTTTTTGTGGTGGAACACTTTGTTCTTCTTCACCCAATTCTACTTCTTTTTCAACAACATCAAGTAGTTTGATATTAATTTCTGTTCCCGTATCTTTAGTTTTTACATAAACAAGATTATTTTCTGTATCTAACCAATATGCTTGTGTAGCATTGTTATAATCATCTAAAGTTTTCACTTCAGTAATCTCTAAACCATCAACATAAACACCAGCTAATGCTTCAATATGGTTAAATTTCAAATTGTAATTACGATCTACTGGCGTATATACATCTGCATTCCCATTTACTCTTTCATTAATTTTAAAATTAATTTCTGTTCCATTTACTGCACAATCAAATTTAGTTGTAGTATAAGCATTTTTAGTGATATATTCACGTGTCTGCCCATCATCTTCATATAATGTAAATGTGCTTTCACCTTTTGGATAAATATCTAAAGTTAATGGATCCAATGGTTTTTCATCAGCATAATTTACATCAGGCCCCATTGGTACAATTGCCCCTGCTTTTATAAATACTGGTATTTCATCTAATGGAGCTGCTACTCTAATAGTTTTTCCATTTTCGCCACCTTCATAGCGCTCACCACTATAATAATTATACCATGTTGTTTTTGGTGGCAACCAAACTGATACCACTGTATCTTTAGTATCTGCAGCAGGTGCTACTAAAAAATAATCCCCATAATAATATTGTTCATTTAAATCCCAAGCATCAGGATTATATTGACTATCATCTTCCAAAAGCATTGCTCTCATGATTGGAACACCTTGACTATATCCTTGCCAAGCAAGTGAATATGTATATGGGTATAAAGAATAACGTATTTTTAAATTCTCTCTTAATGTTTCTTGAGCTGTTTCGTTATAATCCCAAGGTTCACGACCATCATGACCATGAGTCCGCATAATCCCATTCCAAGCTCCAAATTCTCCAACCCAGCGAGTATACAATTCATCAGTTGGTCTTTTCATGAATCCGCCAAGATCATGTGATGTTGCCCAATAACCAATTAGCCCAGTATCAATACTATAACCGATTTGATTGATTAATTCTTGTGAAGTTGGATTAATATCACCTGACCAGGCAGTTGCATAATGCTGCCCTGCATAACTTCCACGAGTTATAAACATCGGACGACTTTGATCTGTGTATTCCTGCCAAGCCTCATATGCCCCTTTTGATGAAAAAGTTGGTGCTGTATTACTTCCCAAAACATCAAATTCATCAGGCCAGAACCAATCTCCATAACCAGTTGTAATGACACTGTCCATATATGATTTTACCCATATTTCTTCATTTTCTGGTTTATATAACTCTGCTCCACCAGAAGCTTCTGGAGTTCCTGCGTTGTTATGAAGACCCACTCTAAAACCTAATTCATCAGCTTCTTCAAACATAGCTGCAATATCAGGGAATTTGGTAGTATCATTACTCCACATTTGTTTCCCCCACTTTTCACCAGCACCGCTTTGATTTCCACCGTTATCAGCAACATCGCCACGCCAGCCAAAATCGAAAACATAACAGTCACTTGGATAATCTTCATCTCTTAAACGATGAATCCATTCCAAAAATTCTTCTTGAGTTGCATTATCGTTTCCATATTTAGACAACATAAATCCATGGGCCCATTTACCATACATTTCCATTCTTCCAGTAATTTCTGCATATTCATTCAATATTGTCTTAAAATCAGGACCATACATAAAATAATAATCTAAATAATTCTTAGTCTGAAATCCACCACCGTGTTTAAAGAATGTCGTTTCTTTTTCTATCGTGTTTAAAAACATCCCATATCCCACAGTACTCATAAAAAACGGTGCTACTACTCTACCGTGAGACATTGAAAATTCTGAAAAATCTTGATCATACCGATTTAGATTACTTCTTCGACCATGATCCCCTGAACCAAATCCAAAAATACCACCAGCATTTATTTGACCTTCTACTTTTTTTACTCCCCGAACACCTGAATCATTCCAATACATTCCTTGATCATCAGCATCTTTGCTAATTAAATTTCCTTCTAAATCATACATTCCAACCCGAAACGGATCTTTTTGTACTCTGACTTCAATCGCTTCTGTCAAGATTTGAATATAATCACCTTGATCAGTAACCGTTTTATCAACTAATGGCCAATCATTTTTTTGGACCATATAATATTGTGGATCTTCTGGTCGATATCCTTCCTTACCATCAAGTGATAATTGTACCCTTATTGTTCTAGCAGTACATAATTCAATTTTTACTTGTGCATTTTCATTGTTGAAAATAAGCACATTTCCATCTTCATTATTATTATGATCTGTATAATTGCCTATTACGCTTTCCGTAGCAGCTAATACTTTGGTATCAACCCTTAAACCTAAAAATGTCGAAATACAAATCATTACTACTAATAATAAACATGTACTTTTTTTGATTTTCCTAATCATTTTCCTTCTCCTTTCACGTTGATATCATGTCACTCCTTTACCCCTGCCAAAATACAACACATACCAATCTGATTATATAATAACAATTATTGCATGCGCTTACAATTACTGATTTTTGTAATTATTTATTTCAATAATTACATCCTTGATGAAAAAAATACTTTTTTACAAAGAATTATATAGCCATAATATTTTAAAAACAAAAAGTGTGTAATAACATGAGTTAATTCATTACTTATCCACACACTTTATCTTAGTATTTTTTATTATTTCAAATTATGATAAATAAACAACATTCTATCCTTACCATTAATATCCTTAATAATTTCATAACAATCATCAGGAAAATATTTTTGTAATGCTTCTTCCATTAGTTCCCGTTGATCAAACCCCATTTCAAATGCAAGCAGTGCACGATCATTCAATAAACTTCTCACGCCTTTGAAGATCTTACGATAAAAATACAAACCATCAGCACCACCAAAAAGAGCAACATGTGGTTCATTATCTTTAACAATAGCTTCTATCTCCTGTTCTTGAGGAATATAAGGAGGATTAGAGACAAAAATATCTACCTTTATATTACGATCAATCAATGGTTCCAGCATATCACCGACCATAAATTCAACATCTGCATTTAAATTTTTAGCATTTTCTTTAGCCACATTAACAGCATTTACAGAAATATCTGTTGCATATACCTTTAATCTTGGCTCTTCTAACGCTAAACTTGTAGCAATAGCCCCACTCCCAGTACCAACATCACATAAAGTAATTGTCTGATAATCCGCAAAATAATCATCTATACGATATAAAATATTTTCAACTAATTCTTCTGTTTCATAACGAGGAATCAAAACATCTTCATTTACTTTAAAATCACGACCAAAAAATGTTTCTACTCCCTTGATATATTGAATTGGTCTACCATTATAATACTCTTCCATTCCCGCTAAAAATTCCTTTTTTAATTCATCATCAACCTCTTGATCATACATTAAGTATAACTCATGCGGTTCTTTTTTAGCTAAATGATAAAACAATACTTTTGCAACATTAACATCTTTATTATCATCATCTAAGCGACTTTCTGCTTGTTTAATTAGTTCCTTTACAGTTGCCATTAATGCTGTCCTTCCATTTTTAAACGTTGATCTTCATTGATTAAAGCTGTAATGATATCATCTAATTTACCATCAATAATTCGATCTAACTGTTGAATCGTCAAACCAATACGATGATCAGTTACTCGATTTTGAGGATAATTATAAGTTCTAATTTTCTCTGCTCTATCACCTGAACCAACTTTACTCTTTCTTTCATTTCCAACTTGTTCATCTTGCTGTTGTTGATAATAATCATAGATTCTAGCAATTAAAGCTCTCATTGCTTTATCTTTATTATCATGTTGGGAACGACCATCTTGGCTGGCTGCAACGATTCCCGTTGGAAGGTGCGTAATTCTTACTGCTGAATCTGTCTTATTAATATGTTGACCCCCAGCCCCACTAGCACGATAAGTATCAATTCTTAAATCACTTTTATTAATTTCAACATCTACTTCTTCAACTTCCGGCATAACTAAAACGGTAGCAGTAGAAGTATGCACGCGGCCTTGAGTTTCTGTTTTTGGAACACGTTGAACACGATGAGAACCAGATTCAAATTTTAATTTTCCATATACCCCTTCGCCTTTAACCATAAAAGAAATCAATGAATAACCACCAGCTTCAGCATCAACTGCTTCCATTACTTCGATTTTCCAACCTTGAGATTCTGCATATTTTACATACATCCGATACAAATCACCAGCAAAGATGTTTCCTTCATCTCCACCTGCAGCACCACGAATTTCCATAATTACATCTTTATTATCATTTGGATCTTTAGGAATTAATTCAATTTCCAGCTTTTTTATAATTTCTGGCAATTTTTCTTCCAATTCAGCTAATTCCATTTTAGCCATTTCTTTAATCTCGGGATCTGATTCTTTTGTTAATTCTTTAGCATCTTCTATTCCCGCTTCAATTTCTTTATATTCTTGATATAAATCATATGCTGTTTGTAATGACGCCTGTTCTTTAGTAACTTCAGTCATTTTTTTAATATCACTGCCAATATCTGGATCCATCAGCATATGTCCTAATTCTTCATATCTGTTTTCCATTGTTTTTAAACGATCTAACATACTTTCATTCATGATTTATACCTCCAAACCTCTCATATTATATAATAAACATAGAAAATAAGCAAAATATATTTTATTTGTTTTAATTTTACTTATAGTATAATTTTAGTAAAAAAATTATTATATAATAATTATAGTTCACATTGAGTTCACCTAATCATTTTATTATATAAGTGTAGTAAGAAAACTACCCCTCCCTTTAATCATAGAAAACGAAGACAAGTTACCCAAAAGTAACTTGTCTTTATTTTCGTTAAAATATCTATAAAATTTTATTTACTAAAATAATCACATATATAATTATTTATAATAAAAGCAAGTCGATATAAAACTTTCTTTTATTCAAATTTATTTGGTTTATCAAAAATTTCATGACAATGTCTACACCTTGGCTCATAATGCTCAACTGCACCTACTAATACAATCGAATCATTGAAAAATGCTGGTTTGCCATTAACCAATCGCTGGGTTCTGGTTGCAGGAGCACCACACTTAGTACACACAGCTGTTAACTTAGTAACAAACTCAGCTCTTGTAAGTAATTGTGGCATCACCCCAAAAAGTTTTTCTCTAAAATCTTTATCCAATCCCGCAACAACTTGTGTATCTGCTTTTATCTCTTTTAATACTTTCTCAGCTTTATTAATTACTAAACATGGTACTTTAATTCCTGAATGAGACACAATTTCTATAGCTGAATAACGATCATCTATCCGAGGTTTAAAAACAATAATCTTCATTTTAGCATAACTTAATACATTATTCTACGAATCAACTCTTCTGTTTTACCTGCAAACATACAACCACAAATTACTTCTAGCCAGCCTTCACGATATTGATGATACATCTAAGCCCTCCTTTTAGCTTCTAAGATCACGAACACCCTCACTAGTGCCATCTGGTCCTATTTGGGCTAAATCCGAAAAACGGCTATAGTTTTTTTCAAACGCTAAATTGACTTCTCCTGTAGCCCCATTTCGATGTTTTGCAATGATTATTTCTGTCAATCCATTATCTTCACCTTCACTAGGATCTTTATAATAATCTTCACGATAAATAAACGAAACTATATCAGCATCTTGTTCGATTGCTCCTGATTCTCTTAAATCTGACATCATCGGACGCTTATTAGGACGTTGTTCCACTGAACGTGATAATTGTGAAAGCGAAATAATCGGAACTTCTAATTCTCTTGCCAACGCTTTTAATGTTCTAGAAATTTCAGAAACTTCCTGTTGTCTACTTTCACGATTTTTTGAAGATGAAGTAATTAATTGTAAATAATCGATTACAATCATTTTTAAACCATGCTCCGTTTTTAATTTTCGACTTTTTGCAACAATATCATTGATTTTAATTCCTGGGCTATCATCAATATATAAATTACATTTAGAAACCCGCTCTGCAGCAGCATAATATTTATTAGCATTAGTTTTTAAAATTTCTCCGGTCCGCATTGAAGAACCTTCGATACTTCCCATAGAGCAAATAATACGCTGAACTAATTGTTCAGCTGGCATTTCTAATGAGAAAATAGCTACTGGTTCATCTGCTTTATATGCGGCGTTATGAGCAATATTCAAAGCAAAAGCTGTTTTTCCCATCGCTGGACGTGCTGCCAGAATAATTAAATCACCTTTTTGAAAACCTGAAGTAATTCTATCAAGATCACGAAATCCTGATCTAACACCAGAAATATTTCCATCGATCTTTTGCAATAAATTTAAACGATCTGTGACACTTTTGATAACACTACGAATTTCTCTAAATTCACCAGCGCTACGATCTTGAGTAACTTGTAAAATCGTTTTCTCTGTTTCGTCAATAAAAACATCTATGTTCTCTACATCATCATAAGCACTTTCAGCAATCTTAGTAGTTTCTTTAATGATCCGTCTAAGTATTGCCTTGTTATGCAATATTTTTAAATAATAATCACTATGAGCTACAGTGGGAACAGATTCGCTTAAACGAAATAAATAGTCTACACCACCGACTTTATCTAATTGATTATGATCCATAAGATAAGATGTTACGGTAGTAACATCTACTGGTGTATTATTATCATTAATAGCAGCCATTGCTTTAAAAATAGTTTGATGATTATTATCATAAAAATCATCTTCATTAGTCTTATTTAAAATGTCAATACATTTATCCTTCGATATTAACATCGCCCCAAGCAATGATCTTTCTGCTTCAATATCATGAGGATACTCTCGATTTGCCATACTATTCTCCTACTGTTCTTTTAGATGAACATTTATTGTTGCAATTATTCCCTTATATAACTCAACTTTTAACTTCGTATATCCTAGTGCTCCAATTGGATGAGCATCAACAAACTTTCTTTTATCAATTTTAATATCATATTTATCTCTTAGCTGTTCTACTACTTGCTTAGTTGAAACACTTCCAAATGTTTTTCCATCTTTACCTGATTTCAAAGTAAATTCAAGAGTCACTGACTCTATTTGCTTTGCTAGTTCTCTAGCCTTTGCTTGATTTTCTAAATCTAGTTGATGAGCTGCTTCTTTTTCATGTTCAACAATTTTACGACTTGTATCAGTTTCTAAAACAGCTAATTTATTTTTAATTAAAAAATTTTGTCCATAGCCATCTGCAACCTTAACTATATCTCCTTTTTTTCCTAATTTCTTTACATCTTGTAATAAAATAACTTTCATTATTCACTCTTCCTTTCATCTAAATATGTATTTATTGCTTCTTCTAATAAATTTATCGCTCTTGTAACTTCTTCTGTTTTTAATTGACAGGCAGCCATCGAAAAATGCCCGCCACCACCAAGTTTTTCCATAATCAACTGAACATTTATATCTCTTGTACTACGTGCACTGATGGAAACTTCCTCTTTACCAGTTTTTCCAACTATAAAGACTGCCTTTACGCCGCTAATTCCTAACAGTTCATTACCCGCTTTAGCTAATAAAGTTCTGCTATAAATTTTATCAGACCTGCCAAAAGCAATCAAAATATCACTTCCATAGCGATATGCAGTTTGCGTAATTGATAATTTCGTTAAAGTCGTATCATAGTCATCCTCTAAATACTTATATGCTTCACTAACATTTGCCTGCAGTTCTTTTAATTTTGCTGCAGCTTGAAAAGTTCTCGTTCCAACTCTTGTTCTAAAATAATTTGTATCAATTAACATTCCAGTATACATAATTGTTGCTTCTCGTTCAGTTACACTGATTTTTTCTTTTTGATATTCAAATAATTCAACAATCAGCTCAACTGTTGACGAAGCAGCAGGTTCTAGATATGTCAGTAATGGTAATTCAATAAATTCTTCACCCCGACGATGATGATCGATAACTACTTTATTTTTTACTAAATCTAAAATATTATAATCGATTGCTAGAGATGGCTTATGATTATCTACGATCACTAATAAAGTATTAGCCTGACACAGCTCCTGAGCTCTTAGTGGTGATACGAATACTCCGCGATATCTTTCATCATCTCTAAGACTTGTAGCAATTACTTTAGTTTTTTCTTCTAAAGAATCATAATTAATAATGATCGATACTTTCTTTTCATAAGCCTTACACATCGCATACATTGCAATAGAAGCACCAAAAGAATCAAAATCCGATTGCTTATGCCCCATAATAAGCACATTGTCTGACTGTTTTATTATTGTCGATAATGTTTGAGCAATAACCCGAGCTCTAATCATACTAGATTTTTCATAACTTTCACTATTACCACCAAAATAACGAATAGGTTCATCATTTGATTTCACGGTAACCTGATCACCACCTCGAGAATAGGCCAATGATAAAGCTGAAAAAGCTAATTCATCTAATTCACGCAAAATGTTGCTGCCACGTCCTATTCCAATCGATAATGTCATTACTTGACCTAACTGTTCTGCCTGTTCCTTAAAATAATCTAATAATTTAAATTTATCTTCTACCTGCTTTCGATAAGTACGTTCATTAAAGACAGCTATATATCCATCGCTTTTATATCTTTTTAAAACCACACCATTTTCTTTAGCCCAATCAATAATTATTTGTCTTGTTGTTGATTGAATCGAAGCTGCTGTCTGTTCATCTGCCTGTTCAATCGATTCATCATAATTATCAACAGTGATATAAGCCACACAAATTTGTTGATCTTCAAATTCTTTTGAAATCCCAACATAATCACTGACATCTTTAAGATAAAGGATTCTATTTTCTTTACTATTATATACTTCATACTTTCGCGAATTAATATCAATAATTTTTATATCATCATCTTCAAATAACGATGCTAATAACGGTTGCCACTCTAATAACTTTTTACCTACAATATTTATTTTCATCTCTGTAAATAGATCACTTATCCATGAAATATTTCTATTTTCATCATATTTAATTAATCCAATTCCTCCAAAAATAAACGCATTTTTAGCCTCATCATTCAAAATCTCACTAACACTTAAATTATTTTCTGTAATCAAACTAGTTACATAAAAAAGCAAACCAAAAATAATAATGTTTTTAACAAAAATATATATTGCCAACACTAAAGATGTTCTACTTGAAAAAAAGATATAACCTAACATTCCAATAACCAATTCAATCAACAATAAGATTATAATTCCATTTCTAAGTCGTGTCATCTTTACCGTCATTTTCCTCACCATCCTGTCAATAACTTTATTATACCTTAATTCAATTTTCTTTTCATTAACTTACTTATTAATATATCTGAATATACTCTAATAACATATGATTCACAAATAAACATGAACACCCATAACAAAACAAATGTAACTTCCGGTGTAAACACATTTTTTAAAAATGGAATCATTCCAATAATATCACTATATATCTCTAAACCTTCTTGATAAACATCGATCCCTAAAAGACCTCCCAATAAAAAGAAAATCAAGAAATTTTTAACTGCAGAAATAATCATTAACCCATATTTAGAAAAGCGCTTCGTTTTTTTACTTTTTAAACTATAACCATAAAATACTCCCATACTTAATGTAGCGGTTGCATAAAATGTAAAGAACATCTCACCAACTAAAAACAATACTACAAAAGTTACAGCTAAAACACTTAATCCAGCTTTATAACCATATAAATAAGTGTAGTAAGTTAATCCTAAAACCATTATATAAGCAAAAATAATATCAAAAAAACTACCAGTATAGATATTAATAATTCCTAATACGCCAAATAACGATGCTAACATTGCTCCTTGAGCCATTATTCTAACTTTACTTCCACTCATAATTACCTCCATTATATCAAAACACTTTTGCTAATCATCTAAGACATATTTGTGCGTTAATTTATCAAATAATAACATATTAATGACTTATATTCAATTATCATGTTTTCAACAAATTTAAACACTATATATTTTTACTTTCATTTTACAAAAGGACTCTTTAACCTATTTAGGACTTTTATGATATTGTATAATATTAATAATTTGGTCTATAATTAGTAATAGGCGCAACTAAACCTCTCCCAGTTGCGCCCTTTTTTATTATATTAATATCAATTATTTGTTATTAATATATGTTCTTTAAAAAATTATTTTATCATGACGTTTACTACTCACTTTTTAATTCTCGTCCATTCATCATATTTTGACATCCATATAAAATTAAAAAACTAACAGCAAAATTCATTATTAAACTCACATAACTTCCCCATATTATAGCTCTACTTCCAACAATAAGATAAATTACAACAATGATAATGGCACTAGGAATAGATCCTATTAACATTATTATCATTCTCATAAAATTTTCAAACATTGCTGAAGAACGACTCTTAAGAATTCTAAGTGATAAAACATTACCACTAATAAAAATACTTGTATATCCTAAAACATATAATAAGTAAGTAAAAATCATTACTAAATTAATTTGATAATATAATCCCATTAAAATAAAAGCAATTGCTGTTACAATAAATATTTTAATAAATGTAGGCACGATTACAGCTATTAATTTATTAAATGGTTTATCGGGAATTAAATATATTTGATAATTCTTCAATTCATTTGTCAAAGCAGAATTTTGTAATGATGAAAAAACCCATATAACCATCATATAAACAAACATCCCAAAACCAATATCTGTAACGATCGTTACCACAATATAAATACCAATTGAAATTAAATCATTGATGCCAATAAAATTATTTGTCTTTTTCATCAATAATATGTTTTTAGACATAACTGCATAAGCACCTTGTTTAAAATTTCCAGAAACACTCTTTTTTATTTTTATATTTCTAAGAGCATCTTGATTACCAGCCTTTGCTTTATTCATTCTTCTTGATAAATCCAAAGCATCTTGTAAAGCTTGTTCATAAAAGTTTCCTTTATAATTAATAAAAAGCGCATATACTAGAATTATTATTCCTAATAAACAGCCAAATCCCAATAATACCAACTGATAATTTTGTTCTACATATGCCACCAATACTAATTTCATCCAGCCAAAAACCGGTACAATATAAAATAAATCAGATTTTATAAAATCTATAAACAATGTCTTATAATTACCAGTTTGGATATATATAACTATAATAATCAATGCAACAAAAGCTATGATCATAGCAGGTATGAGCTTTGAATAAATACGATATTTTTCATCACCAATCGATAAAACATAAAGATAATCTGTTAATAACAAAAAGAAAAATACTACTAATGTTGATACTAAATAAGCAAGAAAAATAAATGTAAAAGTATAACCACTTCCTATACTAAAAAAAGCAAAAATAACTAACCCTATCAGGCTCAGCAATGCTGATTGAACTGTCGTTTGAAATGTTAAATAACTCATGATTTGCCTTTTAGTAAATGGTCCTGTAAATAAATAAAAAGCATCTTCACCATAAAACAAAGCTTTTTTAGACTGCATCAAAGTTGAAAAGAGCAGTAAAGCTAGAAAACCAATTAAAATTAAAATACTTATATGAAAATCATTTTTATTTGTTGAAATCATTTGCGTATTATCAATATTAAAAAGACTAACAATTATCGCTCCATAAAATATAATCATTATAATTACAAAAACACCACTAAGTTTATGTTTAAATAAGTTTCTAAGCGTTCCTTTTAATTTCAATAACCATAATTTAAATAATATCCCCATCTTATTTACCATCCGTTAATTCAAAAAAGTATTCTTTTAATGTTTCTTTTTCTAACTCATCTTTTAAAACATGTTTAATAATTTTTCCTTTATTCATAATATATGCCTCATCATAAATGTCATCTACAATATCAATAATATGGGTACTTATTAAAATTGCACACCCTTCTTTTTTTAATTGTTTAAAAATATTCAGTACATCTTCAATACTTCCAGGATCTAATCCAACCATTGGTTCATCTACTAACAATGCTTTAGGCTGTATTAATAAAGCTAATAACATACTAAGTTTTTGAGTCATTCCTTTTGATAATTCTTTAGCAATACTCTTCCTTTTTTCTGTAATTTTAAATAATTCAAGATATTTTTGAGCAGTTTCTTGATAATTTTTAATTCGATAAGCATTACCAATAAAATCAATATGTTCATCAATCGTTAATAAATCATATAAAATTGGAGTTTCTGGTACATAACCAAAGCACTTTTTAGCTTCAATCGTATCGTTTTCATACCCACATATTTTTATTTTACCTTCAAAATTCAATAAATTAGCAATACTTTTGATCGTTGTTGATTTACCAGCACCATTTGGTCCTAATAGAACTGTTATTTTCCCTGGTTTAACTTCAAAATTAAGATTATCTACAGCTTTAAAACCATCATATTGTTTCGTTAGATTTATAACTTCAATCATAAAATACCTCCCTTAATAATAATATTAATATATATTATTTATATTTAGCAAATATAATAATAAAAAGTTAGATAATCATCTAACTTTCCTCAATAACTCCCATTAATTCCAAAATTCGATTCAAATCCTTAGTATCCGTATACTTAATTACCACCGATTTATCATCAACTTTGATTTTTGTCCTAAATTTCTTTCGTAACAACCCTTCAACATAAGTATATTCTTTAGGTTTCTCTACTTTAGGACGATCTTTGCGACTATTTCCCAGTTCAATTCCTTTAACGATATTTTCGATATCGCGAACTGATAGCCCTTCATCAATACATCTTTTAGCTAAACTCTCAGCTTTTTCTTTAGGTAAAGTTATTAAAGCTCGAGCATGCCCCATTGTCAGTTTACCTTCTAAGACATAGTTTTGGATCATTTCTGGTAATTGCAATAATCTTAAAGTATTAGCAATGTAACTTCTTGATTTACCAATCCGTTTCGCTAACTGATCTTGCGTAAGTTCTAATTTTTCCATCATTGCTTGATAAGCATTTGCTTCTTCAATTGAATTCAAATTTTCTCTTTGAATATTTTCCAGTAAAGCTATTTCCATCATTTGATCATCGCTAAATTCAACGATTATCGCTGGTACTTCTGTCAATCCAGCAATTTTCGCTGCTCGACATCTTCTTTCTCCCGCAACAATTTCATATCCTTGAATCGATGATTTTAAAATAACTGGCTGAAAGATTCCATGTTCCTTAATAGAAACTGCTAATTCCTGTAATTTTTCTTCGTCAAATAATCGTCGTGGCTGATAAGGATTAGGACGAATTTCATCTAATGCAACTTTTACTTGTTTTGATTCAGGCGTATTTTTTTCTATATCATCAATTAAAGTTGATATATCTCCGCCAAAAATAGCGTCTAAACCTTTTCCTAGTTTTTTATTTTTTACTGTCCCACTTTTTTTTACGGTCGTTTTTTTAGTTGTATTACTTGGCATTACGTTTACACACTTCCTTTGCAAAATCTCGGTATGCTCTAGCACCTTCAGAATTATTATCGTAATCAAAAATTGCTAATCCTTCTGATGGTGCTTCTGATAATTTAACATTTCTAGGAATTGCTGTTTTATAGACCTTCTCTTTGAAATATTTACGAACTTCCTGAGATACCTCAACTCCTAAATTAGTTCTTTGATCCAGCATCGTTAATAAAACACCTTCAATCGTTAGTTTCGGGTTAAACACACTTTGTGTTAACAGTACCGTATTTAATAACTGTGTCAATCCCTCAAGGGCATAATATTCACATTGGACTGGGATTAAAACAGAATCACATGCAGTAAGGGCATTTGTATTTAATAAACCTAGTGCCGGAGGACAATCTATAATAATATAATTATAATTCTTTTTAACAGCATCTAAAGCTTTTTTTAATCGTTGTTCTCGACCACGTTTAACATTTGCTAATTCTAAATCAGCTCCAGCTAGATCAATGCTGCCAGGTGCCACATCGAGTTTAGCAATATATGAAGGGATGATCACATCTTTCATATCACATTCTTCAACTATAATATTATAAGTAGATAGTTCAATATTATCACGATCAATTCCAATTCCCTGAGTAGCATTGGCTTGGGGGTCCATATCAACTAGAAGTACCCGATTTTTAGCATTTGCTAATGCTGCTGCTAAATTAATACTGGTTGTTGTTTTCCCAACGCCACCTTTTTGATTTGTAATCGCAATTATTTTCGTCATTATTTAACCTCCTTTAAGTACTTCCGGCCAATAGTTTCACCTAGTTTAACTACTGTTTCTTTATTCTTATTTGTATTTTCTATAATATCGTTATCAATGACTACCTGATTTTCTTTTAATAAAATAATTACTGTAGAACCGCCAAATTCAAAATATCCTTTTTCTTCACCTTTAAGACAATATTTTTTATTATGATTAACTATTTTACCAACCATCATTGCCCCAACTTCCATTTGAATCATCATTCCAAAATTTTTGGAATCAATAATAGTGTAATTTCGACTATTTTGTTTATAAATTGGATAATAATCATTAGCTATTGGATTAACTGTGTGAAATATCCCTGGGATGTATTTACTTCTTATAATTTTCCCATCATCAATAAAACTATAACGATGATAATCATCTACTGTTAATCTAAAAATCATGCAATAACCATTTAAATATTCATTAGCCAATTTTTCATCATCTAATAGATCCACTAATGAATAAACAGTATCTTTGATCGTAAAATGACTATCTAAACCAATTTTATAGCAAGTCAATTTAGAATCTGCTGGACTGATCAAAACATTATCATCTACTAAAAAAGGCCTTTTTCCATCAAGAATTTTACGCGTAAAAAAGTCATTATAACTAGCATATTCCCTTTGCTCATACTGACTCATATCAATTTCATTAGCTCTAATAAATCCTTCGATTCTAGATTTTGATAAACTAGAATTCATGTACCAGCCGCCAATATTACTTACAAATCTACAAACAAGGACTTTTAAAACACATCTTCCTAAAAATGTGCCATATAATTTTTTTAATAAATTATTTTGATTTTCCCCTTTAGTTATAACATTTCCTAAACGATCAACGACTATCATTTCATCACCACAATCTGAATTAATTCCACAATAACAAGAATCCCTAGTGCTACTAATCCTTTTGATTGAACCTTAGGAACCTTAATATCTACAATAAACAAAATTCCCGTAATCAACATTAATGTCCCATATACATATGATAAATCAAAAACCACATAACGTAAAGCATATGCCATTGGTAAAATAAATGATGATGTTGTTACTGGTAAGCCTTGATAATATTTTCTCTTTTCGTTAGTTTCCTTTTGTCTTGTTTCTTCTTGAACATTAAAATAAGCTAATCTTATTACTGCAGCCAAAACATAAAATATTTCAATTGCTAGCCATCCCATCGAACTTAAGCCCACATTATAACCTAAAATAGATGGAAATACACCAAAAGCAACTAAATCACATAATGAATCAATCTGAATTCCAAAACGTTTTTCTTCATCAGTACGATTTTTCTTACTGCGCGCTACCATTCCATCAAAAGTATCACAGATACCACACATAATTAAACAAATAAAAGCCCACTGGTACATGCCATTAAATGATAGATGAATTCCAGCCATTGCAAATACTAATGATAAATATGTAAGAATAACCGTATAACTATAATAACCGATCATTTTTCTACTCCCTAATAATTTTTTCAACAAAAACAGTATAGCACATATTTAACTAATAAGGTACATTAATCTAAATTTTGTAACTCAAATAATGTTTTAAACAGGCACAATATTATTTAAAAACTACCTAATTAAAGGTAGTTTTTAGGCTGCGCAAATCTTTTACATTAACTCTTTATTATAATAACGACTGCCACTATATAAAATGATCTCCTGCTTTTTTAAAGTTAATTGAACATCAATTATTCTTTGATTAGAAGAACCCCGAAACCTCAATTTACGATCTTTTAATTCATCTATAAAAGGTCCATCTACTAATATATCTATATATGATAATATCTCTTCATCAAACTCTTCGATTTCCTCATATAGATAAGAAGAATAAAGCCATATCGTTTTATTTTGACAGTGCTGTTTGACCTTCTTTAATAAGTTAGATATATCTTTTCGATTTTCTGGTTCTAACGGTTCACCACCAAGAATTGTTAAACCGACAATATGCGGCTGATTTATTAACTCAATCAAAATATTTTCAATTTCATCATCGAATACTTCTCCACCATTAAAATCCCATGTTTCTGGATTAAAACAATTAGGACAATGACGATGACATCCCTGAACATATAGCGAAACTCTTATTCCCTCGCCATTAGCAATATCTGTTTTTCTTATCTGAGCAAATCTCATTATTATTCCTCATATAAATGGTTATCTAAATGAACAAAACGTTCAGCAATTTCTTGAGTTCTTCCTTGATTCCAGAAATTATCACCTAGATATCCACATGTCCGACGACATACATTTAATGTCTTATGATTACGATTGCCACAATTTGGACAATACCATTCACGATTTTCATCTAATAAAATTTCACCATCAAAACCACATTCTTGACAATAATCAGATTTAGTATTGATTTCTGCATATTGAATCGTTTCATACATATAATCGATCAAAGCAGAAAGGGCATCTAAATTTTCTGACATATTAGTTACTTCAACATAACTGATTGCCCCTCCAGAAGAAACTTTTTGAAATTTAGCTTCCACTTCTAATTTTTCAAAAGCATCAATATGTTCTTTTACATTAACATGATATGAATTAGTTAAATAATCTTTATCCGTAATTCCTTCAATAATTCCAAAACGTTTTTTCAAGGCTTTCGCAAAAGTATATGTAGTCGATTCTGCTGGTGTTCCATACAATCCAAAACCAAGACCTGTTTCTTCCTTCCAGCTGTCACAAGCTTCTCTTAAACGTTCCATGATCTTAGTAGCTAACTCATTACCTTCTTTTGAAGTATGAGTTTGCCCTATCAATGCCACAACACATTCATATAATCCTATATAGCCAAGAGAAATCGTTGAATAACCATTTTCTAATAATTTATCAATTTTTTCTCCTGATTTCAAACGGGCTAAAGCTCCATAACGCCAATGAATCGGACTTACATCAGCTAATGTTCCTTTCAAGCTTTCGTGACGTAATAATAAAGCTTCTTTACATAATTCTAATCTTTCATCTAAAATTTTCCAGAAATTATCAAGTTTATGATTAGCAGATAATCCAGCATCCGCTAAATTTAAAGTAACGACTCCCTGATTAAAACGTCCATACCACTTATATTCACCGTTTTCATCTTTCCAAGGCGATAAAAAGCTTCGACATCCCATACATGGAAATACTTGTCCTTCATAATTTTCTCTCATAACTTTAGCCGAAATAAAATCTGGCATCATCCGTTTAGAAACACATTTAACCGCTAAATCAGTCAAATAACGATATTCACTATCTTGAGGGACATTATTATCATCTAACACATATAACAGTTTTGGAAAAGCTGGTGTTACATAAGCTCCAACTGGATTTTTCATCCCAACATAGCGTTGCCGTAATGTTTCTTCAATAAGCATTGCTGTTTCTTTGATATATTCTGGTTCTTCTTTTAAATACATAAATACTGACAAAAATGGTGCTTGACCATTAGTAGTAGAAAATGTATTAATTTGATACTGAATTGTTTGGATTCCTGCCTTTATTTCATCTTTTAATCTTGTATTGGCAATTTTTTCTACTTGCTCATCAGTATATTCAATACCGATCAAACGTCCTTCATGACGAACATTACGTTGATGTTTTTCATAACTTATTCTAACATATGGTGATAAATGTGCTAAAGAAATCGTCTGACCACCATATTGACCATTGGCCACCTGCTGAACGATTTGTGTCGCCACTGTACATGCTGTTTGTAATGATTTTGGTGTTTCAATCAATTTATCATTAATTACTGTTCCATGAGCAAACATATCTTTTAAGTTTACTAAATCACAATTATGCATTTTTTGAATGTAATAATCCATATCATGAAAATGAATGATTCCATCATCATGAGCTTGTACGATTTTCGGAGGCAAAAGTAGTCTACGACAATAATCTTTAGAAAATTCACCAGCAATCAAATCTCTTTGCGTTGCTAAAACAGTTGCATCTTTATTAGAATTTTCTTCCATTGCCTCTTTATTAGTTTGATTTACGATTCCATAAATTTCATTATCAATTGTATTAGTTTCACGTTGAAATTCTCTTACTTTGCGATAACCTTCATACGCTTTTGCAGTTAAAATCTGACCTTTTTCAATCAATTTTTCAAAAACTTGTCCTTCAATACGATAAATTGAAATATTATTTCCATCATATTTATGCCAATCTTCTATTTCTACTGCAATATCATGAGCACATTTTTCATCAACGATGCCACTTCCACATTTCATTGCTTTTAATATCGCATTTTCGATCTTCTCAGCGTTAAATTCAACTTTTTGTCCATCTCTTTTTACTACTTTCATACTACCTTTTCCCTCCTAAAAATTCTATATCCATCGTATCAAAAAATAACCAAATATAAAAATAATATGCACCATTACTAGCATCTTATCTTCAAACAATTACTAATTATAACTGAAATCACAACGAATTTCTTCAATTTTAGAAAATTAGTAAATAAAAATTCAAACTCATTCATTCCTCAATAATTTACATTGTTGCTTTTTCCTAAAACAACCAAATATCTATTTAAACCAACGAAAGAGATTTTAACAATTATATCTAAATAAATCAATATTTAGATAATCTTAAGTTCTTTTAAGAAAGCTTTTATTTTATTAATTCATTATCATGTTAAAATTAAAACATGAAAAAAATTATCGTTATCTGTTTAATATTACTTTGCGGCTGTACAAATGCTAGTGTTAAAATACAGCAAATAAAAAATAAAGATTTATTTGATAAATTTAATATTTCTAATTATCAAAATATTATGATCGCAGCACATCCTGATGATGAAACAATTTGGGGAGGTGGCCATCTTTTACAAGATGATTATCTTGTAATTTGCTTAACTAATGGAAATAATCAGATTCGTGCTAAAGAATTCGAGAAAGTTATGAATCAAAGTCATAATACTGGGATTATTCTTGATTATCCTGATAAAACTAATGGTAAACGTGATAACTGGAAAAAAGTTTATCATGAAATTGAAGCTGATTTAAATTACATATTAGCTAATCATTCCTTTTCAACAATCGTTACCCATAACCCCCAAGGTGAATACGGCCATGAGCATCATAAAATGACTAGTACTATTGTTACAAATATCGTTAAAAATTTAAAAATCACTAATAATTTATTTTATTTTGGTCGTTACTATAAAAAAAGCAATCCTATTTTACCAATGAAATATACTTATGATGATAATTTATTAATACAAAAAAATCAGCTGATTTCTAATTATCGCTCTCAGAAGAAAGTATGTGATAATCTAAGTCATATGTTCCCATATGAAAATTGGATCAGTTATAATGACTGGCATTAAAGTATATTTTTTACTTAATATCTTTTTAAATGAATAAAAAGTCTAAATTATTAATTCTTAGTATATGCTAAGTAAAATAATATTTAGACTTTTTTGTTACAGTAAACTAGAATTTTGTTGCATTCTATTGTCGCAAGTTTTTTATTTAATTACTTAACACGTTTGTATTATGTAATTATTTTTTCCAAAAACATTACATACATTCTGTCGAAAAAAGCTATTATAAATATTATATTTTTCCTGCCCTTAAACCATAATAATATCATCTATTATTATGAGCAATAATATCATTAAAAAAGAGTGCTACTTTATAACACTCAATAATAATTACGATCATATGTAGGATATTTACGCTTTAAAATCATATAAACAATAATCAACACGACACCTATTACACCACAAATCAAGCCTGAAAAATGTAAACTGTCGACAGGAATATCAATACTCATACCTAATACTCTCATTCCAATAGTGAATTCCATGGCATTAACTACTAAAGGTAAGAATAAGCCAATGATTATTCCTGAACTCAATGAACTAATTCCACTATATAAAGTCCATTTAAAATATGATTTATTAACCACCCCTAATAATACAATAATAACTATTAAACTAATTATACAAGCCACTCTAGTAAAAGTATCACTTAAAGTACTATATGTTTTAATAAACTGTTTTGTTCCTGGGGTTGCTGTCTGAATCTTTTCCACTGTGCTTTTTATCTTATTTTGTAATGTACTGTCTTCATCAGCTAATTTAGTTTGAATTTTATCTATTTGTTCTTGGGGAATTTCTTTTCCAATTGCTTCTTCGATTTCAGGAATACTTTTATCTAGAGCATCTGATAATTGTGATAAAATTTCATCCGTCTTCACTTCTCTGCCATTATTTATAGATTCTGTAATCTGATCTAATAAATCACCAGTAACATTATTTAATGTATCATTATTTTTGATTACATCTTCAACTTTATCAATAGTTTCATTACTAACATCTGGAAATGTACTATTTAAAATTTCTTTAATTCCAGTGCTTGCCTCTTGAACAACAACTGCATTAGTTACTGTTTTTGTCGACATTGTTCGAATTGATAAATTTACACATAATATTATAGTTACCCCCACCATAATAACTGTTAAAAGTATATTTAAAAATTTTTTCATTTTATATACCTCCATATCCTCTAATCTAATTATAATTCCTTTTATTCTATAAGTCAAAAAAGGATTTCTCTTTAATTATATTCCTGTTTACGATTACTATCTTTAACTATATAAATAGGTCGTGCTTTATTTTCCATATAGTCTTTAGACACATACTCTCCTATTATAGCAATCAGTAGCATTTGTGTCCCGCTTAGAAACAAAATTAAACAAACTATTGTTGTATAACCACTAACACTATTTCCAAATAATAAAGTTGATATGGCGGTATAAAGAGATAAAATTATTGATCCAATAAATAGAAATACTCCAAAAACTCCTGCTAATTTTAGTGGTGCTGTAGAAAAAGAAAACATTCCTTCTAAAGCATAAGAAAATAAACTTTTAAAATTCCACTTTGTACATCCCGCAGCTCTTTCGACATTATTAAAGGGAATCCATTTAGTTTCAAAACCAACATAAGAAAATAGACCTTTCATATAACGATTATATTCCCTTATTTTTAAAATCGAATTTACCATCAATCTACTCATCATCCTAAAATCACCAGCGCCATCTGACATATCCAATTTTGACAAACGCTGCATAACTTTATAAAAAGATTTACTTAAAAAATTACGTAAAGCGCCTTCTCCTTCGCGATCCATCCGTTTTCCAGCACAGCAATCATATCCTTCTTGACTAACGGCCTGATACATTGGAGCTAATAATTTAGGCGGATGCTGGAGATCAGCATCCATAATAACACAATAATCACCTGCAGATTTTTCTAGCCCTGCAAACATTGCCGCCTCTTTTCCGAAATTACGAGAAAAAGAATAGTAACTACAATGATCATCTATAGCACAAATATCTTTCAATAAACTGATCGTATGATCACTACTGCCATCATCAATAAATAAGATTTCATAGTCAATATTTTCAATTTTTTCCAACTCTTTAGTTACTTCTTGATGAAATAATGGTAAGACCTCTTCTTCATTATAACAAGGAACAATAACACTAATTTTGTCCATATTCATGATCCCCTCTCACTGCAAAAATACTAAATTTGCATAAACTATAATTTGAAATAACAGTAATTATACTAACGACTATTTTAGAGAGCAGCTCATTAGCTCCCAATAGCTGGATGAACCCAAACAATAAGACACTTTCAACGATTAATGTTCCTAAACGCATTGCAAAGAAATGATAAGCTTCCCTTCCCGCTTCATTAATACTTTTAAAAACAAAACGCTTATTAGCCCAAAATGCAAAAATTACTGCCCCGATCCATGAAACAACATTTGCAATCAACCAGTTTTGATTAATGATCTTAATAACGAACCAATAAATAACAAAATTAACCATGGTTGTACAACCACCTACAAACACATAACTAATCAATTCTTTTAACTCTTTTTTCATCCTGCCATCTCCCTTGAAAAACTAATAAAATAATTCCTAAACAACTTATTAAAAGGCTAGCATTTTTCATCGGAGCATTAAACATAATTGTAACTTGATGTTTTCCTTTAGATATTTTTGCCCCTAAAAAAGCCTTATTAACGCATTCATTTTTTACTTCTTTACCATCAATTAATATTTTATAACCATCTTGATAAACAAATGAGGTTACAAGATAGCCATCTTCTTTTACATCGATCATGCCTTTTGCAAGCGTATTTCTTTGATTATATTCACCTTTAAAAGCATCAATTTCCTGATTACGGTTTTTTATAACATCATAATCGATTACATGAATCTTTATATTAGATAAGTCATATCGTCCTTTTGAAAATTCAATCGCTAATTTATCTAATCTTTCATTTTGACTTAATACATATGTAAAATGATCATTATGATTAGGGTATGGAGCACTCATTGCTGATAATTTATTTTTGATGCCATTGATCGTAATACTTGTATCTGTATTTTTTATCAATTTCACTTTCTTTAAATCAAACTCAATAATTAAAATCTTATTTTCTAAATTCTGCTCAAGACTTAATACCAGCTCAGATTTTTTCTTTGTATTTATACGATAACCATTATCTAACTTAATTATCCCTAAATCGTCACTTTTATTATTAATTGTTGTTTTTAAATCAATTGATTCTACTTTACTTTGATAATCACTTCGATCAGTTTTTACAATTGTGTTATTATAAATCGTATCTAGTGTTTTCGGAAAAGTTAATTTATCAAACTCATCTTCACCATAAATATCACTTGAAGCATATATTAATGGTAATACATCATTATTTTGATACACATGATTTTCTATTTCTTGATAACCGATAGGAACGATCGTTTCACTATATATTGTTTTTACTGCCATCAGTCCTTGAAAAAATATATTTGAATTAGATAAACACGCAACTCTATTTCGGATACTTATCGGATTATTAATAATATCATAATAAAATTGGTTATATCGCGAATTACTGATTGAACTATAAATAGAAGTTCTAAAAATATTATCTTTTACCTGATTTACGGTATTTAAAGACTCTTTAAAAATATCTGTTCGACTATCATTATCATATTTAAGATTATTTATTTTAGAGACCTGTTGATATGTCGTAGTTGTAACAAAATTTTCGGTCTGATTATCAAAATAACTTATAATAAGGGGAAATGTCATTAATAACAAAACTTTAGATTTTGTAAATTTTAAATATAATAACAAAGCTATCATACATGCTGCCATATCCAAAACAACTAACGGCTGTCGATAAATTGTTACTACTGGTAAAAGTAATAAAATAATTATCTTGAAATCCAGCTTTATTGAATTTTGTTTAAAATATTGTAATACATAAATAGTTAAATATATTATTAAAGGAATTAGGGGTATTAAAATCTTTGCTCTGGGATATAAAAAACCATTTAAAACAAATGAAAAAACGGGAATAAACAAAAGTAATAATAGCCAGATACTTAAATAACGAACTTTTTTGATTTTTAATCCCAATATCAATCCTATCCAGGCAAAATAACCAAGTCCACATCCATAATGATCATACAATAATGATTCAAAATTAAATCTTGGAATCAATAAACTCCCTATATTTATTGACGTATTGCTGCTTTGATGATTTTCAAGCATTACATATGCGGTAGGCAACAGTAAAACAGCACAAATCATTATTCCTATTATTAAGGGCCTGATAAAGAAAAGTACTTCTTTAAAACTTAATTTTCTTTCAAGTCTTATCATTTCAAAACAATAATAACTAAAAATCACTAATAAAGCAGCAATACTAAAAAAATAACTATTTGTAATTATTCCTACAACTGCCACGATCAACAGACTTACTTTCTTTTTTTCAATATATATATCAACTGCTATTAACGCTAAAATCAACATTGCCATATAATCAACAAACATTATTTGGCGATGACTTTGAAAAAGCAAAGAAGAAGATAGTAATGTAACTGCACCAGTTAAACATAACCAAATATTAAATTGCTTACGTTTTAACCAGTAATAGCATAAATTAACACTTAAAACTATATTAATTAGCATATAGGTAATTATTATATCTTTCATTTCTACTGACGGTAATAGACAACTAATTAATACATCTATTCTGAATAAACCATAATAAGATAAATTATAAATATTTTGTCCAGCACCAATGTTAAAAGCAAAGTCAGGAAAAATCGTTTTGTTTTCTAACATTACATTTCTAATGTAATCAGCCAGATTAACATGTTGCGAAAGCCAATCTGTATTAGAACCAAAGATACTTAAAGAAGGCATAATAAAATAAACTATCAATATAGCTAAACATGTTAAAAATATAAACGGATAAACATTTCTTCTTTTCATTACAATCTTCTCCTGTTTAGTATTATCTACCATATTCCTTAAGAACAGCCTAAAGAACATCTAAATATTTCTTAATTTTTGGTTTATTAATTTCTTAATAATCAATATAATGTATAATAAATACGAAAGTTGGTGAATATATGATAAATAATAAAATTTTAATTGCTGATGATAATCCTGAGATTCGAGAAGTTCTAAATGTACTTTTATCTAGTGAAGGTTATGAAGTTATTGAAGCTAAAGATGGTCAAGAAGTAATTAACTTAATTGATGCTGATATTGATTTATATATTCTTGATATTATGATGCCTGTTATAAATGGTTATCAAGCATGTATCGAAATTCGTAAAAAATCAAATGCTCCTATTTTATTTTTAACAGCTAAAACTCAAGAAAGTGACAAAACCCTTGGTTTTTCTAGTGGTGGCGATGATTATCTTTCAAAACCCTTTTCTTACAATGAACTAACAACAAGAGTTAAAGCATTATTAAGAAGATATTATATCTATCAAGGAAAAGTTGATAAATATAATATGACTGAAAATAAAATCATATACAACAATATAGTTATTGATCCTAATAACGAAACCGTATTTTTAGATAATAAACAAATCGAATTAACATATATTGAATATCAAATTCTGTATCTGCTTTTAAGTAATCGCAAACATATATACTCTACCCAGGCTCTTTATGAAAAAATTTGGAATGAACCATATTACTACAGTGCTAATAATACTATCATGGTCCATATTCGTAATTTGCGAAAAAAGATCGAAAGCGACCCTCAAAATCCTAAAATAATTAAAACTATCTGGGGTAAAGGTTATCGTTGTGATTAAGCATTTTTTTAATAAACTTAGTATTCAAATAAGTGCTGTAATTATTTTATTAGGTACTCTTGCAATCGTTGTATTTTGTTTGTTGTATATGGCAAGAGAAAATTTTTTTGAATTCACTCAGGATTTGGGAATTATTTCTGAAAATACTGAGGCTTATGCAATCAATATTGAAAATCAACTAATTGATAATAATGTATCGATCAATGATGTTGAAGAAATAGACAAAATTATTGGTACTAGTGAGATTTATAGTGTAAATCTTTATAATAAAGCTGATAATCTTGCTATAACGGGATCTTTTGCAACTATGCTTGATAATTTATTTATTGGTTATACTGTTTATGACACTGATATCATCTATGATGGTGATGAATATCATACTGATATTCAATTAAAAGATGGTAATGTTGAAATGTATGTGTATTCTTATGCAATCGCAAAACTTGTTATCCCTTATCTTGTATTTTCAATTATCATTGCCTTAGCTGTTTTTTTAATTCCTACATATTTATTTATAAAACGAAAAGTTCATTATATTGAGAATTTAAAAAACGATGTTACATATATGTCCCAAGGGGATCTTAATCATCCAATTTTGATAAATAGTAATGATGAAATTGGTGAGCTGTCTGAGCAAATCAATAATCTTCGTCTAATCTTAAAAGATAATTTTGCTACTGAGGAAGCAAATCGCAAAGCTAATTATGAGCTCGTAACAGCTCTGTCTCATGACATTCGAACACCATTAACATCATTGATGGGATATTTAGATATTATTAGACTTAAAAAATACAGAAATGATGAACAGTATAATTTATATCTTAATAATTCAATCGATAAAGTTAATCAGATCAATGAACTAGCAAATAAAATGTTTGAGTATTTTCTTGTTTTTAGTAAAGAACAGGATGCAGAATTAACAAAAATGTCTTTAGGTGTGATTTATGAATACATGATTGAAAATATTGATGTATTAAATGAACATGGTTTTATTATTGAAAAAACTTTAGAACCAAGAGATGCATTTATTCGTGGTAACATTAATTTGATCAAAAGAATTATTAATAATATTTTTTCAAATCTGTTAAAATATGCAAATATTAATCAGCCGGTTTATATAAAAATGACCACTGATGAAAATAATTTAAAACTAGTATTTAAAAATCAAAAGAAAAATACGACTAATTATATTGAAAGTAATCAAATCGGATTAAGAAGTGTCCAGCAAATGTTAAAAATTCATGATGGTTCTTTTATGGTTGTTGATGATGAAAATACTTTTAATGTTACGATTACAATTCCTTTGATGAAATAATTAGTGTATAATGATGATATATTTTAATTGAGGTGAACATATGCAAACAATCGCAAAATTTGAAAAAGTATCAGTTAAACAGTTTTTAAATGATTTTAAAGACAGTTTTCCTGAGTATCATGAAACAACAATAAATGAAATTTATGATTCATTGACATTGCCAAAAAGAGCTACAGTAGGCTCAGCCGGATATGATTTTTATACTCCGATCGATTTTATTTTAAAACCTAATGAAACTATCAAAATTCCTACTGGAATTAGAGTTTCTATTAATGAAGGCTGGTTTTTAGCAATCTTCCCAAGAAGTGGTTTAGGCTTTAAATATCGTTTACAATTAAACAACACTGTCGGGATAATTGACAGTGACTACTATTATAGTGATAATGAAGGTCATATTTTTATTAAGATCACTAATGATAGTAATGAAAATAAAACGGTGGAAATAAAAAAAGGACAAGGATTTGCCCAAGGAATATTTATGCCTTTTGGTATTTGTGAAGATGACGATACTGATCAACAGCGTAATGGTGGCTTCGGTTCAACAACTAAATAATGTAACAGTACAATTTAAGTACTGTTTTTTATTATAAACAAAAAATGGATAGACTTCTTTAAATCGGTTCTTTCTTACTTTAGGGTAAACATTAAAAAAAGATTTCTTAAATGATTATTAAATATGATCATTTTTTGAAATCTCTTTTTTTAACTACCCATTATCGAGTAAGAACCTTTAAATCAACCTACTGTTTATTTCTTTAAATATTCATCAATAAATGTATAAATTTCTTTTGATCTTGAATGAGCAATTTCAAAAGTTTGATATGTTTCATTGGTTTTAACCACGATTTGATAATGATTATATCTTAATATATGTTTTAAATTAACGATACTATCACGATTAACCATAATGAAACATGAATTTAATTTCTTATAAATATCTTTTAATGTCTTTTCCATTAATCGCTCTTCTTTATTGGTAAATAGATATATTTTCCGATCAAGCATTTTAATATATTTAATATTTTTTTGTTTAAATAAAGTACTATTATTTCCAGCTGTTTTCAAACTAACATATTCCCTAATAAGAAGCTTGAAACAATCTTTAATATCTTTAAGCAATAATTTATCAATATCTTTTATGTCAATAAAATCATAAACATTAAGAAAATAAGAATTGTATCTTTTATATTTATCATTAGAAATAAAAATAATAATTATTTCTTTATTAAAAAAATAAAGTTCTTTAGCGATATTAGCTCCTGTACAACTAAAATCATCTAAATCGATTATTACTATTTCATAATTCTTTTTTTCATCTACTAATTCATCTAATTTAGATATTTTAAAAATTCGATAATCATAGTTTTCTTTAAATAATTCTTTTGAAATAAAATTATGAATAGCTTGATTCATCAGTTTTGATAATACTGCGATATTTATCATTTTTAATGCCCTCTCCCATATTTTTAAACATCATTTTTCTCTTTTTAAACATATAATTATATAATTTATAAAAATTATAATATAATACAAGTATCTAACAAGTGACAAATGTCATATAATTACAATAGTTTTTATTCACTACAATACACTAATTATGAACAACTATAAATCATGGGGAAAGGATAAAGATATATTATGAAAAAATTTAAAAATATTTGTTTTATAACTATTTTAGTATTATTAGTATTTACTGGATTTAATGTTTGCCAAATAAATGCCCAAACTAAATCAACCGAAAAATTCCATGCTATTTGGGATGCTTTGCATACTGCCAGAATGACATTAACAGCCTCTGGGGGAACAAAGTTTACTAATGCCAGCTATAAAGAAGAACTATCAATAGAAACTTTATTTAAAAATAAATCAGGTGCAAAAATATCTTCTGACGGAAAATCAGCTTATATCTCATATACTTTTTATGCAACATGTACTGACAAGATTGGTAAAAAACATGTATATGAAGAACCTACATCTTTAAGAGTTTATTGGTCTAATCCAAATTATCAATCAGTAACAGAAACTGAATAAAATTAAATAGTTGTTCATAATTGGGTATCTATACTTAGAAAGAGGGATTCTAATGATTAAATTAGATAATATAAAAATTAAGTATAATAACAATGTTATTATCAAACAAGGAAGCATCTCATTGTTTAATGGTGAAATTACTTGTATTAGCGGTAAATCTGGTTGTGGTAAAACATCATTATTATATTTGATTGGCTTACTTACAACAGAACAAAATTATTCTTATTATCTCGATGATCAATTGATCGATCTTCACGATAATAAGAAAATTGAATTAATCAGACAAAATAAAATAGGTTTCATTTTACAAGATAATACGATTCTTGAAGATTTATCAGTGATTGATAACATCTTTTTTCATAATAATGATAATAAATTAGCTAATGAGTTATTATCATATTTTGATCTTATAACTAAAAAAGATGTTTATCCTAAAAATTTATCAACTGGTGAAAAAAGACGTTTATCAATATGTATTGCCTTAGCTAAAGAACCAGCAATTCTTATTGGTGATGAAATAACTGCTTCACTAGATCCTGAGCAAAAAAATAATGTTTTTCAAAAGTTAAAACATTATGCTTTAGAAAATAATATTTGTGTTGTTCTTGCTTCTCATGATGATATGATCATCAATAATTGTAATCATCTTTATGAAATTAGAAATCAAGAAATTATTGAATTAAGACATGTTTCATTATCAAAACCAGCTGTTTCAAAAAATAAAGATCATGTCTACGATCTTAAAAAATATTTAAAAGCATATCAGAAAAAACATTATTTTAACTATCTTATTTCAACCTTTTTGATTGCTCTAGCATTATTAATGTGCAGTGCTATTACCTCAACCTTTCATGCCATCGAAACTGATTTCAACCAAACTTTTGATACTTTATCACCTAAAAAAATTGGTATCGTTAAATTAAATGAAGAAGAGCTTAAAAACCGTGAAGAATCACCGCAATCTTATGAAAATGATGTTCCCTACATTAGAGAATCATGGACAACGTTAACTGATAAAGAGATTCAAGCTATTGAAGACCTTAAAAACGTTGAAAATATCTATCCTTATTATGAATTGGAATATCGTATTGGTACAGTCTATATAAATAATAAATCATTTATTTTTCCAGAAAATACAATAGTTTCTTTACAACCATATTACCAAAATGAAAGCAGTTATGATTATCGAGATGATGGTATATATATAAGTCAGAGATTTGCCGATGATTTTAATATTAAAGTTAATGATACTATCAAAATCCCTTTAACAGCAGGAATTGCTCAAAATATTGATTCTTCTGTAGATAAAATTATCTTGGAAACAAAAGTAATTGGAATTAAAAAAGACGATACTACTATTGTCAGTAGAAGTGAAAATTCAGAACATGTATTATTATTAAGCCCTTACTATTTAAAAATCAGTGATAAACAATTTTATGATTTGTATCAACAGCTTACCCCGACATTACCACCGACAGGATCTTATATTATTTTTGCAACTAAAAATGAATATGTTCCTACAATTATAAATAATCTAAAAAAAACCTTTAATGAAGGTGAAATAGCTTATACTTATCCAATTTATAAAGAAATGGAAACAATGAAACAAAACCAATTGGGTACTGAATACTTAGTGGAAATTACTGTCAGTGTAATGATTATTGGGTTATTGACTCTTATTAAATATATTCAATTAAAAAATCGTCAAAACGAATTAAATATGTTAAGAGCCAATGGTATTTCTAATAAAAAAATAATATCGGCTTTTTGTCAGGAATCATTGATTCAAAGTTTAAAAGTACTAGCAATAACAATGATCATCTATATTTTTATTTCTTTACCAAATCTATTTTTAGAGATTAAATTTCCTAATCTATTAATAGAGTTATCTTTATATGCTCGTCTATCAACATATGATCTAATAATTCTAATTATAGTCGCTATTCTTTCCTTTACCGCTCCAACATATCTTGTTCTTCGCACAATCTTGAAAAAAGATATTACAACATTATTAAGGGAAACTTATGATTAAAATTGAAAATATTGATCTTGCTTATGACCAGACATTAATCAAAGATGGTCGATTATTATTAAATGAAGGACAAATTACTGTGCTTAGCGGAAATAGCGGCTGTGGTAAAACCACATTACTATACTTAGTTGGATTAATTAATACTAATTGGCAGTGTGATTATTATTTCTATGATAAAAAAATTAATTTACGAGATGAGCAGAATAACAGTTTATTAAGAAGATATTATATTAGTAATGTTCTTCAAGAATTTGATTTACTTGATGATCTTAAAATAGATGAAGTACTTAAATCATTATCTTTATTAGCAAACCAAAAATACGATCCTGATGAGATTACAAATTTACTTTTACAACTTGATCTCGATATAAACTTAAATACTCTTATAAAAAATCTTTCTACTGGGCAAAAACAACGTCTTAATCTTTTATTTGCCCTAATAAAAAAACCAAAATTATTAATTCTTGATGAACCAACAAGTGCTCTTGATAAAGAAAATACTAAACTTTTTATCAAGATTCTAAAAGAAATCACAATTAAAAATAATTTAATTGTAGTTATTGCCAGTCATGATCAACAGATAATTGATAATAGTGATGTAGTTTACCAAATTCAAGATCAACACTTAAAATGTCTTAATCATGTTAATGAAATCCCCTCTACTTTAATTTATCAGAATGGATCAATTATTCCCTTTTTAAAAAATTACATTATTAATCACTTAAAAAGTAAACAATGTATGATCCTTTTACTTACAATTACATTGATTATTAATATTTGTATAATTTTCCAAACATATTTTGAATCCATACAAAATAAACAGTTAGAAAATATTATTTTAATGGGCGGTAATGAATGTCTTTTAACAAAATCCGACAATTCTAAAATAAATAATTCTGAATTATTAAAATTTAAAAAACAGTATCGTTATTTAAAAGCTTATCCCTATACTAAAATAAAAACAACGCTCGAAGATAATACCACAGTTACTTTGATTCCCTATTTTCCTGAACAAGATAGATTTACTGATGGTTTCTACGCCACATCTAAAGTATATGATAAAATGAAGAATAAAAAATTTTTCACAGTTAATGTCTATGACAAAACAATTGTTATTAATAATTTAAAAAAATATCAATTTTCTCAAGATAAAATCATTTACTTAGATAATAATCTAATCAATGAATATCTAACCAATGATCAACACCTTCTTATCTTTACAAATCCTGAAGATGTATTAGCTGTTTGTAAAAACAGTACTTATGAATGTACCCCTTTATTAAATAATTTAGATAGTCTATTACATCATTATCATAGTACTGGTATTTATTTAAATTTGATTTTAGGTTTAATTTATGCCCTTTCAACAGTATTATCATACATTATTCAGTTTCAACTGCTTTATCACACCCAAAAAAGATTAACTTTATTTAAAGTACACGGTTTATCAATTAAACAATCTAATTTAATCCATATAATTATTTTATTTTTACAATATTTATCAATTACCATAATATCATTATTTATTTTATCTTTCTTTACTAACCTTTTAAATTCATTATTAAAAATTTGTATTTGTCTTATCATTACAATAATAATTCCCCATATTTTTATAATTTATAAGTTGACTAATAAAAAAATAATAGCCACAATAAGAAACTAAAAAGACTCATTTCGAGTCTTTTATTAATTATTTACAAACTGTGAATTATATAGTTTTTCATACACCCCCTGTTTAGCTAATAATTCCTCATGCGTCCCTTGTTCTACAATATCGCCATTATTGATTACTAAAATTAAATCCGCACTTTTTATCGTTGATAACCGATGGGCGATAACAAAACTTGTTCTACCTTTCATAACTGTTTGCATTGCCTCTTGTAGCATTTTTTCTAAGCGAGTATCTACTGATGAGGTTGCCTCATCTAAAATTAAAATTTGAGGATCTTTTAAAATAGCTCGCGCAATCGTCAATAACTGTTTTTCACCCTGAGAAATGTTATTTGCTTCTTCATTAATATATGCATTATAACCATCAGGTAAAGTCCGAATAAAATGATGAACATTCGCCATTTTAGCTGCTTTGATTATTTCATCTTTACGGGCATCTAAACGACCATAGCGAATATTATCATAAATAGTTCCCGAATATAACCAAGTATCTTGCAGCACCATTCCAAACATTGCCCGCAGTTCATTTCGTGGTAAATCTCGTATATCAATGCCATCAATCTTGATACTACCGCCTTTAACATCATAAAAACGTAATAATAGATTGATAATCGTCGTTTTACCAGCACCTGTAGGACCAACAATTGCTACCATTTGTCCTTTTTTTATCTGGACATTTAAATCTTTCATCAAATTTTCTTCATAATAACCAAATTGAACATGTTCAAAACTTACATCTCCCTGTACTTGATCAAGATGTTTAGGCAAATCAGCCTCTGGTACTTCTTCATTTTCATCAAGTAATTCAATAACTCTTCCTAGTGCTGCAAAAGCTGATTGAATTTGTGATGATAAACTAGAAATCTGTGATAAGGGATCATTGATTTGCCAAATATAACGAATAAATGCTTGTAATTGCCCAACTTGAAATGTTCCTGCAATTACCTCAATCGTTCCAACTACGGCTATTGCTCCGATAGCTAAATATGTAACTAATGAATTTAGTGGGGCAATAGTTGATGAAACAAATTGTGCTTTAAAAGCATTTGCTTTCAAGTTTTCATTAATACTTTCAAATTTTTCAATCGATTCCATTTGTTGATTATATAATAGAATTTCATTATACCCCGTATACATTTCTGTTATCGCACTATTTAATTCACCTAAAGCATCCTGTTGATTTTTAAATAATTTTTGACTTTTTCTAACTATTAATTTTGTTACTAATAGCGATAAAGGAATGATCATCGTTCCAATCAATGCCATTTTAAAATTAAGCATATACATCATACTCAACGCTAAAATAAGCGTTAATATCCCACTGACAATTTGCGTAAAACTTTGTTGTAAGGCATTTGAAATAGCATCGACATCATTTGTAATCCGACTTAAAACATCACCATAATGATGATTATCAAAATATCTTACTGGTAATTTACGAATTTTATTTTGTAAAGCATTACGAAGATCTTCCATTGTATGTTGAATTGCATTAGTTAAAAATACTGCTGATATCATTTGTGAAACAGTCTTGATAATGTAAATGATTGCTAGAGTGATGATTATTTTAATAATTATATCAAAACTAATTGTTATATTTGTCAAGTTACTGCTTTTAGCTACATCACTAGCTAATTGCGTTGTTATTTTTCCCTCAAAAGATGGAGCTAAAGCAATCGAAATATTAAAAGCAAAAATCATTATGATTGCAATAACAAATTGCCATTTATAGGGTCTAATATATGGTAAGAGTCCTTTTAAACTCTTTTTCAAACTATATTTATTATTCATAATTTAATTCCTCCTCACTTAATTGAGAAGTTGCAATCTCATAGTAAATTTGACACTCTTTTAATAATTGATGATGTGTTCCCTGCCCAACTACTTTTCCTTCATTTAAAACAATAATTTGATCAGCATCCATAATACTGGAAATTCTCTGGGCCACAACTAACATGATCGATTCACTTAGTTCTTTTTTCAATTCTTTTCTTAAAACCGCATCCGTTTTAAAATCTAAAGCCGAAAAGGAATCATCAAAAATATAAATTTGGGCTTTTCTCACTAATGCTCTAGCAATACTTAATCGCTGTTTTTGACCACCTGAAACATTAGTAGCACCTTCACTTATAGGCTCATTAAAACCATTTTTTTTATCCATAATAAATGAATAAGCCTGAGCTACTTTAGCTGCATGAATAACTTCTTCATCAGTAGCATCTTTTTTACCAAAGCGAATATTATCTGCAATACTACCACTAAAAAGTACTGCTTTTTGGGGAATCACCCCTAATTTATCACGTAGTTGTAAAACATCATAATCTCGAATATCTTTTCCATTAATTTTTATTCTTCCTTTACTTACATCATAAAATCTTGGAATTAAATTAACTAACGTACTTTTACCTGAACCTGTGCTGCCAATAAATGCCACTACTTCTCCTTTTTTAGCTTTAAAAGACACATCATATAATACAGGTTCCTCACCATCAGGATATACAAAAGTAACATGATCAAATTCGATACTTACTTCATCATTAGAGTTATCATCAACAGGATTATTTTTTATTGATGGTTCCAAATTAAGCACTTCTTCAATTCGCTTAGCTGACACTTCTGCTCGTGGATACATCATAAAAACTGTACAAAAAAGCATAATTGAAAACATCGCATGAAATAAATAATCCATAAAAGCAACAAGCTGACCAATTTCTAAAGAACCACTAGAAATCAGATGTGCTGCTACCCAATATATTGACATCCCCGCAATATTCATCAGCATAAAGAAAATTGGCTGGGTCATGATCATAATTTTAAATAATTTCTTTGAATATTTAGTAAAATGATAATTAGTTTCCTCAAAACGTTTTTGTTCATACGAATCATTGTTAAATGCCCTAATTACCCTGATTCCACTAAGATTTTCTCTAGAAATGCGATTTAAATCATCTAATGAATGCTGTTGATTTTCAGAAATAGGCTTAGTTATTTTCGCAACTAAAAAAACTCCTAAAATAATGATAGGAATCGTTGCAGCAATAATATACGATAAGCGAAGCGATGCTTGAGCAGTCATAATAAAACTAAAAATGAACATAATTGGCGTCATTAACGCTGTTCTAAGCAATACATTTACAAACTGCTGTATCTGAAATGCATCGTTATTCGTTCTTGTAATCATTGAAGATGTTCCTATTTGATTAAATTCATTAGCTGTAAATTGTTGTACTTTTTTAAAAACATCATTTCTAATATCACGTGTAATTGAAGTTGAAATTTTAGCACAGCAATAACCTAAAGCAATAGTTCCACCCACACCGATAAAAGAAACTAAAGCAATGCAGCCACCCATCATATAGATAAAGCTTGTGTCTTTATTAGTAATTCCAACATCTATCATTGTTGCTACAATGGTCGGAATTCCTAATTCAACTAAAACAAATCCAAAAACTGAAATCACGTTAAAAAAGAACAGTAATTTATAGTTTTTTAGATATCTTAAAATTAATTTCATTTCTTTCTCCTTTCATTGTATTGTGAAGCAACTAATTTAATGATAAACTATAAGGTAACCTTATAGTCAAGGAGGATCAGTAAATGAAAGAGAAATTATTAAGTTGTGGTACTTTTGCTAAAATATGCGGTGTTCAAAAACATGTTTTATTTCATTATGATGAAATAGGTCTTTTTAAGCCTATTTATGTTAATGATAAAGGCTATCGTTATTATTCATATCGTCAATACGACACTTTTAAAGTAATCATAGCTTTAAAAACGCTTGGGATGTCCTTAAAAGATATTCAGATCTACCTTAATGAACGTACTCCTGAATTATTTTTAGAACTCTTGAAACAGCAGGAAAATAAATTAATAGAATATATTAATGAGATGCAGCATATTCATGAATTAATTAAAAGTTACCAAACTTTTACTACTGATGCATTAAATTCTAACTATGAAGAAATTAAAATCGAATATTTAAAAGAAAATAAACTACTCTTATCCGCTAATCTCGAAAATACTACATCTAGAGATTTTGCTTCATTCATGAACGATTACACATCCTTTATTGAAAAACATCAAATAATTACTGGTGAATTTGTTGGTGTGATAATGACACTAGATAATATTCGTAGTAATAATCTTAATAATTATTCTTATCTTTTTACTACTACAAATAATTCTTCACAACAAGTTTTTGTTAAAAAGGCTGGTTATTATTTATGTGGATATCATCACGGTAGTGAAGATAAGTTATATGATTCATATTCACGAATGTTAGAATATGCAAAAAATCATAATATTACTTTAGGTAAATACGCTTTTGAAGAGTATATTATTTCTGATATTTGTGAAAGATCTAAAGATAATTATTTAACTAGAATTACAATTGAAATAATAACTACAAAAAATAAATAATTCAATCTAAAAAGCTGTAATTTTAGATAATAAAATCACAGCTTTTTATCTTTTTCATTATTTTTTCTTTGATCGCGCGGAATAAAAACTCTTATCTCTTCTTCATTGTACGAAATCGCACCTACGGTACTCTTTCGTACAATAGGTGTGAAACTAACGTTTTCTTGCACGAAAATCTTGCGATTTCGTACAATCAAACTAATGCGTCCTTTGCATCGCATGTGCGAATATATGATATTCTCCATGCAAAGCACGCATTAGTTTCACACCTATTATATCCAACTAAAAAATGATGTTCATCCAATACGATCGGTCTCTTTAATACTGAAGGATTAGTTTTGATAAAATCAATTAAATCATTCATTTTCATGCTATTAAGATCCAGCTTAGTTCCTTTAATAATTTTACTATTTTTAGAAATAATATCATCTGTACCATTTTCACATCTTTCTAATATTTCTCTTATTTCAAAAACATGTAAATCTGATGAAAAGATATTTTTTTCAATAAAACTTAAATTATGCTCTTTTAACCATTTAATAACATTACGTCCTGAGCGGCTGCCTGGAGCTGTATATACTCTTATCATAATTTCCTCACTTTAAAATAAGGACTATAATTAGTCCTTGATATTTTGAGTATTTATTTAATTATTTCTTTACCCGTAATGTTATGATATATTCATCATCATCTTCTTCAGTTTCACTGATGACTTCAATTCCTGATTTTTGGATCAGTTCTGTTGCTTGATTAATTGTATTAATAGCTATTTTAAAGTTTTGTGAAACTGCCTTAAGCGGACCTTTTTTTGTTTTGATTTTATTTTTTGGTGGTTTGTTAACTAATAACTCAGTTTGTTTAACATTTAATGATTTCTTTATTACTTCTTGTAATACACTATGCTGTTTTTCTTCATCTAAAGAAAGCATTGCTCGGGCATGACGTTCAGTAATTTGTTTTGTTTTTAGTGCTTCTTTGACATCATCTGATAACTTTAATAGTCTTAATTTATTAGCAATCGTTGATTGCTTTTTACCTATCTTGTTTGCCAGCTCTGTTTGATTCATATTGTATGTATCAATTAAAGTTTTATAAGCTCTTGCTTCTTCAATTGGAGAAAGATTTTCACGTTGGATATTTTCAATTATTGCATATGTATCGACTTGTTTATCATCTATATCTTTAATGATGCAGGGTACGGTTTTTAAGCCAGCTAATTTACATGCTCGAAAACGTCGTTCACCAGCTATTATTTGATAATTTCGATTATATTTACGGACAATAATAGGTTGAATCAAACCATTTTCCTTAATTGAAGCAGCTAATTCTTCGATTTTTTCATCATCAAATACTTTACGAGGCTGGTTTTCATTTGCCTCTATTTTATTTATATCAATTTGTTTATATACCTTCTCTAACATATTCTCTCCTATAATGGTTGTTTTTTTATTTTAGCGAACATCCGCGGAAATTTATTAGGTGTTGATTTTACTTTCTTTATAATTATATTACTACGATGATCATTATTAGTTAGTGTAAAATCAATAATTTCTTCTACACTGCCACCTAACATATCAATTCCTCTTTTCGCTTCTTGTAACTCTTCATCTGCCTTAAGTCCTTTTAACGCTAAAAAATATCCTCCTACTTTGACTAACGGTAAACATAATTCATCTAAAATATTCAATCTTGCTACTGCTCTAGCCATTACGATATCACATTTTTCCCGATTATCTTTAGCATAATCTTCAGCTCTAACACTGATTGCTTTACAATCAGTTAATGCTAATTCTTTAAATAAATGATTTAAAAATGTAATTCTTTTCGTTAACGAATCAACGATCGTGATTTTTAAATCAGGATAAATGATTTTTAAAGGAATACTTGGAAATCCAGCTCCAGCCCCAACATCAACAATACTTTGATTATTAAATTTAAAATCAAAAGCAATTGTTACTGAATCATAAAAATGTTTTAAATAAACACCCTCTTCATCAGTTATTGCTGTTAAATTCATTTTTTCATTCCAATCTACTAATATCTTATAATATGATTCAAATTGTTTGATCTGCTTATTATTTAGAACAATTCCTTTATTTTCCAATAATTTTATAAAATCCTCTTTAGACATATTTTATTCCTCATTATATTTTTGTTTTAAGTATATCAATAAAACTGAAATATCAGCAGGATTTATTCCCGAAATTCTTGATGCCTGTCCAATCGTTAAAGGACGAATCATACTTAATTTCTGCTTAGCCTCTAACGCTAAATTGCTTATATCTTCATAATTAATATCATCAGGAATTCTCTTTTCTTCCATTTTCTTTTGTTTAGCTGCTTGACGCATAGCCTTATCAATATATCCTTTATATTTAATTAAAATCGTAACCCTTTTTGTTTGCTCTTCACTTAATTTTGGACCTTCAACAAACGGTAAAATTTTCTGATAATCAAGTTCAGGACGTTTAATCAGCTCTTTAGCACTGATTCCTTCTGTCAATCTTGTTGAACCTAACTGTTCTAAAACTTCGTTGATTGGATGTTTTGGTGTAAACCGAATCGTATCAAGGCGATCGATTTCATCAAAAATACCTTTCATTTTATCTAAATATTCTTGATATACTTCATTATTAACTAAACCTACATCGTGTCCATACTTCATCAAACGCTGATCAGCATTATCATGCCGGATCAATAGACGATATTCAGCACGACTTGTTAACATTCGATATGGTTCCTCAGTTCCCTTAGTAACTAGATCATCGATCATTACCCCAATATAAGCTTCATCTCGTTTTAAAATTAAAGGCTGCTTATGCTGATTCTTTAATGTTGCATTAATTCCAGCAATCAATCCCTGTCCTGCAGCTTCTTCATAACCACTTGTACCGTTAATTTGACCAGCAGTATATAAATTCTTAATTATTTTTGTTTCCAGTGATGGCCATAATTGTAAAGGATCGATTGCATCATATTCTATTGCATATGCATATTTTAAAATTTTACAGTTTTCTAACCCTGGTATAGTTCTAATCATTTCTTCTTGAACGTCATGAGGCAATGAAGTTGAAAATCCTTGAACATAAATTGTATTCATTTCTTTAGACTCTGGTTCTAAAAATATTTGATGTTGTGGTTTATCTGAAAATTTAACAACTTTATCTTCAATTGAAGGACAGTAGCGTGGCCCTACACCACTGACATAACCCCCATACATACTTGAACGATGTAGATTATCATTTATTATCTGATGTGTTTTTTCATTAGTATATGTTAAATAACATGGTAACTGCTTCTCAATAGGAATAAATTCTTTAGTCTGATAACTAAAAGCTAATTTTGCATCCGTTCCTGGTTGTAAACTCGTTTTTGAATAATCAACGCTATTGATTTCTACTCGTGGTGGTGTTCCTGTTTTTAAACGCTGAATTCGAAAACCTAATTCTTTTAATCGGGTTGATAAAAATTTAGATTCTTTTTGCTGATCAGGACCACTAGCATGTTTTTGATCACCACATAATATTTCAGCTCTTAAATATGTTCCTGTTGTAAGAATAACTATTTTACCAGCAATTTTTGACCCATCCGCTAAAATAACACCTTTTACATAATCATTTTCAACAATTAAATCTTCAACCATAGCTTCTAAAATATCTAAATTTTTCTGTTGTTTTAATACCTCTTGCATATATCGAGGATAAGCCTGTTTATCTGCCTGAGCTCTTAATGACTGTACCCCCGGTCCTTTTGCAGTATTTAACATTTTCATTTGTAAATATGTTTTATCGGCACTTTTACCCATTTGACCACCCAAGGCATCTATTTCACGGACAATTATGCCCTTGGCTGGCCCACCGATCGAAGTATTACAAGGAAGGCTTCCCACATTATTAAAATTAGATGTCACTAATAATGTTTTTTGATTCATTCTAGCTGGTGCTAATGCTGCCTCAATTCCAGCATGTCCGCCTCCTACCACTATAATATCATACATTTATATTCCCTCCTTAATCGTTATCTATTGTACTACAAATTTTACCTTTTTTAAACAATTATCAACTTAGATTAGTAAATCATAAAATTATCTAATAACTATTATTCCCCTTCATAAAAATATTTAAATCAATTTCTTTTCACAAAAAAAGAAGAAATAAACTCATTTCTTCTTTTTATTAGATTACTCTTCTTCTATTACTTTTTCATCTATGTTATCGATAGTTTCTTCTGCTGTTACTTTTTCGTCTACGTTATCGATATTTTCTTCTGCTGTTACTTTTTCGTCTACGTTATCAATATTTTCTTCTACTATCAATTTATCATCGTTTATTTCCATTGCTTGCTCGTTATCTTCAATTATTTCATTTTCAATAATTTCTTCTTTTATTTGCTTAGGACTTAATAAATTTATTACTTTTCCAAAGAATAAAAAAGAAAATGCATAAAATAAATAACTAACCGAGTTACCAATAAAATATGAAATAATATCAGTCAAATCGACACTCCAAGAAACACTTCCCTGTAAAACCAAAGAATTAATATAATCATACGAGTTCTTCATAGTAAACAATGCATATATCAATAAAAGTATAGCTAACAAATAACATATTAAAGTAAATACCGGTTTATAAAACCAATTTTTTATTTTTTCCATTTAATCAATATCCTTTCTTTAATAACTAATATCATAATCAAAAATTATCGAATAATCATGTGATAATTTATGAATTCTATGGTTACCCATAAAAAAGTAAATAAAAGCAGCGTTTTTCAACTCTGCCTTTATCAAAAACTTATATTCATTTAAATAATTAGATCTTTACTTCCAAAAATTCTTTCCACTACCAACTGAAATGATTTTAAATTGCGTATCACTTGAAGTTCCACCTGTAAAATACTTACCAGCTTCTGTTCCATTAAAGATATCGATTTTATTACCCTTGATGGCACCACCGCGATCAACAACTATCCCATATGCAGTTGATTCAATACTTAAATTATGATTAGAGATTTCAATAATCGTTCCAAAAGGTATAGAAGGATCAGCTGCTAAACAATAATACGAACGCCCATTATAAGTTAGTTTCGGACTATTAGAACCTTGTACCCCAGTAATCGGACTTAATTTAATTCCTGTTGATGAAGTACCATTTCCACCTGCACAGTCACCACCATATGTTGTTAATCTGCCTGTAAAATATGCTCCAGGCTGAACTGTACCTGTTTCGATTATTGTATCAGTTGCCGGTACAATAACCGTACTTCCAATTAGTTCTTTACCAACTTCTTTACCATTTTGATAAGTTACACGGTACGTATTTTTTACTTGTCCTTCTTGCCCTTGTTGTGTAACTTTAGTAGTAAACAGCTCTAATCCATTTGTATTTACAGTATTTGATTTAATCGAATCTATTTCATCTACATTTGCTTCATTAATTCTTGTAATTTGAACTAAATCTCCATTATTTAATACATAACTCATATCATAATTTAATGAATCTTGGGGATTCAAAGAAATTTTTAAATCTTCAAGGACTGTTGACACTGTTGCTTGTCTAACTAGATAATCCTTTTGTGCTTCATTACCATCTTGAACTTTTACATCAATAGTTTCAACATAGTTGTCAATTTGGTTTGTTGCTCCAGCGTTTAAAGTTGTTGCAACAATTCCAATATAGGCAATCATCACTACCAAGATTCCTTTCATTCTAGGATCTGTTTTAATAATAGCCTCTTTAATTTTTTTCATTAATTTTCCTCCTATTTAATACCAAAAATTTTTTTGGCATTAAACGTTGTCATACTTGCAACGTTTTCTATCTCCATGTTCTTTAGCTTAGCTATTTCCTGGGCAATATACACAACATTTGCAGGCTCATTTAACTTACCCCTAAATGGATGAGGCGTTAAATAAGGACAGTCAGTTTCAATTAATAAATTCTCTATGCTAATATTCGCTGCCACATCTTTTGGAACTCTGGCATTCTTAAATGTCACTGGACCCGCTAGAGAGATATAAAATCCAAGTTCTATAAATCTTTCCGCCATTTCTACAGAACCACTATAACAATGCATTATTCCATGATGTCCATTTCGTTTTAACACTTCGTAAGTATCTTCATAAGCATCTCGACAATGAATAATCACCGGCTTATGATGTTTTTTAGCTAGATCCATTTGCCACTGAAAAACTTTCATCTGTTGTTCTTTAGTAACAGTATCCCAATAATAATCTAGACCAATTTCACCAAGTGCTACTACGCAAGGTTCTTCTAAGTACTTATCGATTATGTCTATTTGTTTTTTTGTTGTGTTTAAGCAATCGTTTGGCCCAATGCCAACTGCTGCATATATAAATTCATACTGTTTAGCTAGTTCGATTGCAATTTGAGACGACTTTAAATCGTAGCCTACAACAACCATATTATCAACGTTGTTATCTAAGGCATTTTGAATAAACATATCGTGATTTTCATATAAATCGTCACTGTTTAAATGACAATGAGTATCAAAGTACATAAATTTCACCTCTGCTGTATATTAACAAAATCAAATACATTTGTCAAATATCTAAATGCATTTTTAACTTTGGATGATAAAATAATATGTAAATATCGATATTTTTTTATCAATGTATTCTTTTTAATACATTTTTTTACATACAAATTTAGACAAAAGATAAATTTATTAAAATAAAGATAGAACTTTTGTAAAGAAAAGAAGAAAATCATTAAAATGATTTCACATACAAATCTTTGACAAAATAATTATTTTTATACTAATTTAAATAAATAAAAAGGAGCAAACACTCCTTTCTATAATTTCTTCTCAATTTCATCAACAAAAGATTTCGTAATGACCTGTGGTCTTGTTATTATTGATCCAACCACCACACTATAACATCCTAACTCTAGAGCACGTCTAGCTTTTAAAGGCGTATTTAAGTTTCCTTCACCAATAACTGGATGTTTAACTTCTTTAATAATTTCTCTCATAATTTCAAAATCATTTGCTTCGATTTTATCCCCTTTACTTTGAGGGGTATAACCAACTAAAGTTGTTCCTATAAAATCAAAACCAATTGCATCAGCATGAATAGCTTCTGCTACCGTAGAGCAATCAGCCATAAACATTTGCTGAGGATATTTATTTTTTACTTTCTCAAAAAATTCATCGATCGATTCATTATTCAAACGCTTAGAAAAAGTAGCGTCCATAGCAATGATATCTACTCCTTCTTTTACTAGATCATCAACTTCTTTCATCGTTGGCGTAATATAAACTGAAGTTCCTGGATAATCTTTTTTTATAATCCCTATAATTGGTAAATCTACTACTTTTTTAATTTCATGAATATCACTAATACTATTAGCTCTAATTCCTTTAGCACCACCCATTTTAGCAGCTAATGCCATTCTTGACATAATAAAAGATGAATGCAATGGTTCATTTTCTAAAGCTTGGCAAGAAACGATTAAACTATCTTTGATTTCTTTCATATTTCCTCCTAATTTCTATTATCACTTTAATAATTATAATCTATAAACAATATCTCTACTACCATAAAGTTCTTAAATTTTTTCTTTCCCATAAACCCTTTTATCTTTATTAGTATTATTGAAAAAATATTTTATATCATCAAGGTCAATAGCTTTTTGTTATTATCCTTAAGAATTGTTCATCACTGCTAATCATATCATGTTTATATTTAACTATAATAATGTTTTTGATATCCCTATTATTTCCATCCTCTATATAAAATCTCTAATTACTTAAACTAATAATATATTTAAATTCTATGATATCCCTTATATAAAAGTCCTGCAAAGACTGCACAAAGTGTTGCCCCAACAAACATTATAATCAAATAAATTATCTCTCCAGCACTTACAATCAACATACTATAACTAATAGCCAATATTGAAATTAGCATACCTATTATACCACCTAAAGTTAATGCCCCAAAGCCTCTTAGAAGTCTTTTTTGAGGCAAGATCCTATCCAATCGGCAAATACGTTCAGTTATTAATTCGACAATTCCTACTAACATAAATATAGCAGGAATAACGGATATAAGCACGATTTTTGTTATTATTTCATCCAGCATGAAATTCGGCTTTTTCACAAAACAAAGAGTTAAACCAATAAAGTAACTGATCCATCCGATATTCCCAGGAATATCATAAACAATCCATTTAATGTTAGTAATCGTTGTTTCATATAAATTATTATCGATCATAAAAAGCATCCCTCATTTCTTTATATTTTATTGTACGAAATCGCACCTACGGTACTCTTTCGTACAATAGGTGTGAAACTAACGTTTTCTTGCACGAAAATCTTGCGATTTCGTACAATCAAACTAATGCGTCCTTTGCATCGCATGTGCGAATATATGATATTCTCCATGCAAAGCACGCATTAGTTTCACACCTATTATATCATGGTAAATACTAAATCATTTATTAAGTTTTATTTTTTATATAGAAAAAGGCACTTATTTATAGCGCCTATCCTATAAAAATATCATATAGTTACTGGTAATTTAGAACGATTTTTTGTCCGTTATGATCAATAACTGTCAAATCATAGTCATATAATGATTTTAATGATTCTGATGTGATCATCTTATTGGGATCTCCCTGAAATATTATTTTACCGTTTTTCATAGCAACGATTTCATCACTATAATTAATGGCTTGATTAATATCATGATGAACCATAATTATTGTCATTTGATATTTAGTATTAATTTCTTTTATTAAATTTAGAATTTCGATCTGATACTTAACATCTAAATATGTAGTTGGTTCATCTAGTAATAATATTGGTGTTTTTTGTGCTAAAGCCATCGCAATCCAAACACGCTGCTGTTGACCTCCAGAAAGTTTAGCGAGAAGGCGATTTTCGTATTTTTTTAGATTTGTTGTTTCTAAAGCCCAATCTATCATTTGATAATCTTTTTCATTTAAACTTTGATGATAATTTAGATATGGCAGGCGGCCATAACCAACAATTGTTTTGACATCTAAATCTCCATAAATTTGATTCTTTTGATGGACAACAGCTACTTTTTTAGCAAAATCTTTTATTTTATAATCCCATATATTTTTATTATCTAATAATATTGTTCCACTTTTCACTTTGTAAATCCGACTCAACAACATTAATAAAGTTGATTTACCACTACCATTAGGGCCAATAATTGAAGTGATTTTATTTTTAGGAAAACTAATCGATAAATCTTCGATAAACGCATTGTTTTGATAACTAAATTTAATATTTTTAACTTCCATCAATATCAATACTCCGTTTCAATAAAATAATAAATAACGGTCCCCCAACTATTGCCATAATTATCGCTGATGAAATTTCATACGGTGCCATAATTACCCTTCCTAAGGTATCTGCTGCAAGTAAAATAATTGCACCCATTAATAAACAAACAGGAATTAAATGTTTATGTTCATTTCCTACCAATAAACGTGAAATATGAGGAACTAATAAACCAATAAAACCAATTACCCCAACTATTGCAACACTAATACTGCATAATAATACCGCAATTAGCGATAATCCAAAACGATATAGATCAACATTGATTCCTAATGACATTAAGGTTCTATCTTCGAGACCTAACAAATTACAAGCCTTTGTCATAAATAAAGTTATTACAATTACCGGTACTAAATATATCAATAATACGCGAACATCATTCCATGTGTAAAGTGAAATAGTTCCCATGGCACCACTTGTTATGGAAGCCGTTGAACTTTGTGCTAAAGTAACTAATGCACTAATTGTATAATTGATAGCAACACCAATCAAAATAATTCGTGTTGTCTTAAATCCAGCTTTCCATGATAAACTGTATATTATCGCAAATGTTATAAGTCCCCCAAAGAATGATAATAGTGGAATTACAGCATATAACTGTGGCAAAAATATACCAGCTAGAATGCTTACTAAACTTGCGCCATTAGAAATGCCAATTATCCCAGGATCTGCAAGGGGATTTTTTAAAACCACCTGAAACAACAAACCTGATAAAGCTAACGCACCACCAACTAGCATTGCAATAATGATTCGCGGAAAACGAATGCTATAAATACTAGCAACATTTTCATTATATTCAACAAATAGACCTTTAAATAATTCTAGAAATGATACTTGAATACTGCCAACATTTATGGCAACAAAAAAACATAAAAACAAAATAACGATCAAGATAATCATAAATAATTTAGGATGTTTTTTAATTAGTTCCATACAAAATTCCTTCTAACATTTCTAAACCTTTTTGGTAATTAAAATTTGCACTCATCCCAAAATAATTATTATCTAAATCATAAACTTTATTATTTTGAACAGCACTAAATTTACTCCAAATATCATTTTCTTGAAACTCTTTTTTAAAACTTTCCATCACCTGCTCAGGCATTGCATGACTAGTTCTTAAAATAATATCCGGGTTTTGTTGCAGCATATCTTCAGCATTGACATTAATAAAATCTTGTCCATCACCATCACCATAAATATTTGTAGCTCCGGCTAATCTAACTAAATCACCGACATAACTAGATTCCGTTGCAACAACATAACTTCCTCCTGGAAGTCCCATTAAAATCAATACTCGAGGACTTACATTATTTGAATATTTTTCTCTAAATGAAACCATGTAATCAACAAATTCATTTACTATTTTTTCAGCATTTTTTTCTTTATCTAAAAGCTTTCCTAATTCTTCAATACTTTTAAACATTCCTGATAAGTTTTTTAAATTTAAAAAAGAAGAACTAATACCAATTTTTTCATATTTAGCTGCTAAATCACCTTCCAAAGAATTAGGACTTAAAATCAAGTCTGGTTTTAATGTTGATAAAATCTCAACATCTGGTGTCATCGCTGTACCTAACTCAGTTGCGTTCTGATACTTTTCAGGTACACTATATGCTTCAGTAGTTGGAATTCCAACTACCTGACTAGCAGGAACCTCTAATTTTTCAAGAATTTCCGTAACAGCTACTGATGTCGCTGCAATCGTTAATTCTTCACTTTTACTACTTGAACCACTTTGATCAACACAACCTGTCAACACAGCTGCAATTATAGCTATCAGAAGACTACTTTTTAATTTTTTTAACATAATAAAAACCTCCTCCAGCTATTATTATTAAAACAATGATGATACCACCAATAATTAAAGCTAAACTACTATTAGATTCATTACTTTCACTGCTACTTGCATTCTTTAAATTTTCTACCGTCAGCTCTTTCTTATTATCAACTTTACCATTTTCATCAATTATATAATTAGAAAGACCAGAAACATTTTCTAATAAAGTTTCCTTAGTTACTGTCCCTACTGTTGTTACTGGAGCAGTTCCTGGTATTTCTTCTACTGGCGTATCTGGAGCAGTATTATTTTGACTGCTATTTGAATTTGTATTTTGATTAGAACTTGTACCAGAATCTCTATTAGCTACACTGCCATCTTGCGTATTTGTATTAGCTGGGATCATTTGACTAGTATACACACCAGTTCCTGGGGTAGCTGAGGCTGGATTAAGTTCAATAAAAAATTGAACATCCCGCCCCATTGGGTCAACATACATAATTGGACTTATATATACATTTAAAGAACTTATCTGAATCCGATAATGATCGACCGTATCACCATTAGCACTACTGCTCCCTGTTTTAGTAGCTGTAACATCACTAAATGTACCACTGCTGTTCATGATTTTAAATCTTACATTTGACACATTTGAAGCCAATCCAAGACCAATCGTTATATAATATTTTCCACCTGTTTGTTCTAATAACAAATTACTTTCAACGATACTAGAAACCATGCTATCACCTAATGCTATATTGGTTCCACCATCTTCGGTTTTACCAGTTAGAGGATTAACATAAGACGTGGAGCGTCCAATTAAGTACGCTCCATCGTCCAAGGCAAAAGCTGGTTGAGGAATAATTACCATTGTAAAAATGGTAACTAATACCAAAACTAGTTTTTTTATTTGCATAATCTTTTTCTAATTATATATCCAGCAATGGCAAGTGACGAAACTAATAATCCTCCAATTAATTCCACATTTGCATTATCACCAGTCTTTACTACTGCATCGTTACCATTTGTTTCTGATGTTGGTGTATTATTACTAGTTGATCCATTTGTTTCTGGTGCTTTTGGGGCATCAGTTTGATCAGAAACATATTTTAATGTTGAATAATCAACTTTCATTCTTGCAGCAATATCAGCATTCCCCATAATTTCAACATGAGGATTAACAACTACATCAAAATATTCTTCTTCACTTGGTAATTCAAATGACCACAAGATTGGATTACCAGCAGCATCTTTAGCTTCTATTTTAGCAGGATTTGATTTATAATCGCCATTAATAGACCCAATATACAATTCCTGTAAACCAGCTTTGATCGTACCTAAAGTCATTTCTTTAGTTGTGATATACATTGTAGCTGCACCATTTTTTACAACTACTGTTGCTTCTTTATCTAACGCACTAGCTGCCATTGATGCTTGATCTCTATCTGCATTCCACAAAGCAACATCAACTGTGTAAGTTCCATCTTTAGCAAATTTACTTGATTCAACAGGACTAACTAATGTTGGATTTTCTAAATCTAAAGATATTCTTGCTTCAGCTCCGCGATTACTTCCACCATAATAGAATTTTACGTTTGTTAATTTTGTATTTCTAGCTAATGTAAATTGTAACTCACTAACATTTCCATCACTATCATGTCCTGTAATATCAGCTTCTTTATAAGTTCCATCAGCTTGTTCAACTTCCATTTTATCAATGTAAGCAGTTTGACCATATACACTAACAGCCCCCATTTGTAATGTTACTAAGATAGTACCATTTTTTGAAGTCACAACAGCACTTTTAACAGCTTGTGCAGCCATTGATTGTTCATCACTGTTAATTTTTAATACATCACTAGCAACAGTATAAGTACCATCAGCTAAAGTATATTCAGGTTCTTCTGGCTCTGGTTCTGGAGTAACATCTGTAATGTTCTCAACATCTAATGATAATGTAACTTCTGTTGGATAGCTAGAACCACTACCCATTAAATAATCCATAAAATCTACAGTAAGTGTAATGACTTGTTTAGCATCAGCATCTAAATTTAAAGGTAGTGTAATAACATTTGGTACTTCTGTATTTGTATCAACAGGAGCTAATGTAATATTATACCCATCATTATCTTTTCCAGGTTCAGATGATAATTCTTGCTTAGTTGAAATAATTGTTGCTCCTTCAACTGTTTTGATATTTGCATGGAATTTTGACATTCCCCATGTACTCATATCTACGATCATATGTTGTAAAGTGATAGTGGCAACTTGATTTCCTTCATCATCCACTGTAACAACGATACTGTCACCAAAAGCCTTAGCAAAAGCATCTTGTACAGGTTGTAATGGTGCTTTACTAACTAAACTTTTCACTGGTACTTCATATGTACCTGGTTGTGATAAATCTACTTTAGCAGCATTAACATTGCTTAATGTTGCCACTTGAATTCCAAATGCCATCATTAATGCAAGTACTGCTTTAAATATTTTTTTCATCATTTTCCTCCCTTTATTTTTTGTTAGAACTATCTAACTATATTTTTAAAAAAATTAAACATCTGGTTAGGTAATGCTAACTTACATTGATCATTTTACATATATCCACATTTTAAACAAGCACTTATTTTGTTGCTACCCCCACAACAAAGTAACTGTATTTTCTTAATTTTACCTTTAATTCAAATAGTTTATGCCATGTTTCAATAATGAAATATTATTTTAAAATTATTGTTAAAATGGCGACACTTTCAGGCATATGAATCATTCCTACATTCGATTTAACTTTTATTTTAACACTTGTTTGTAAGATTCTTTCCTCTTTAGAATAATAAAAATATAATTTAGATATTGGAATAACAAAATTATCCATTATTACTTGTGAAGCAATGTATTTTTGCTCAGTTTCATACTTTAAAGATTCAACTTTCCCTTTTAAAATCATTTTCCCCATCAACGATTCGTGTTCAACTTCTTTTGGTTGTGATATAAGATTGCCATGTCCCATTTTTATTTCCAAGATACCGGGATGAACAAAGCCATCATTTGCCATTGAAATTCCAAGTTTATCTGCTTTATAAATAGTAAAAGCAAACGGATATTCCCCGTCATCAAGATTTGCACTTAACATATCACCACTAATTTCTTTAACTTTATCAATCAATTTAAATAATTTTTCTTTACTTGAATTACTAACAAGCTTAGCACGTGATTCTGGTGATAACGTCAATACTAAATTTAAAGCTTCCTGATAAGCTTCTTCATCATTAAAACTAGAAGTATTTTTAAGCCAATCTCTAAGTTTATTAATATCATTAAGATAACTTCTAGCTAATTTACATCCCTGACATGATAATACCCCTTTCCCTTTTTCATTGATTAAACCTTCTTGATAAAAGTTATTCAAAACACGACTAAACGTCGATTTAGAAACACCAACTTCTTTAGCCATTCTCGTTGCAGTATAATTCATGTCCTTTTGTTTATATAAAAATAATAAGTATGTCAATTTTTCCTTCGATATTTGCATATTTTCCCCTTATCTATAAGTTATAAAAAAGTTAGTCACAACTAACAATCATAACATTTTTTACTATTTTTTCAATCAAAATCTTCATTATTCTAAAATAAAGTGATAATACTATAAAAATAATATACTTTTTCATATATTCAATAAATTTATACCTAAGTGTAAAGAAATTTGTATTCGTTTTCATTAGTAACAATTATATAATTTTTTCAGAAAAACTAGAGGTGAGCAATTTGAAAACAGAAGAAATTAAAAAAATATTAATTGAAAACGAAAACTATTATATGGCAATTGTTTTTTTTGACGAAATTCATTCACTTTTTGAAAAAGAAATATATCATGAAAATTTTTATGTCCTAGATTCATTTCATAAATGGCAATTAATCAGTATTGAAGAAAATATATTTTTAGCATTATATCCAATATCTATTGATGATATAAAAAGTGAATTTTATTTTAAAAAAAGTTTTTATAACTTTTTAGATATGCTTGAAGCCCCTCAAAAACAAATTTGCGGCTGGATGATCGGAAAAGTAAAAGCAGATAAAATTTTAAATACATATACTCATCTGTATCCTCATTTTATTAAACGTTTTTTTGAAAAAACTGGTATAATAGATATTCCTTTAAACAATGAAAAATCTGTTAAAGAGCAATTTCCTTATAAATTTATTTCACTTTTCACAAAGCCAAATAATAGTAATAAATTCGAAAAAGAATTTAATCGTATGGAAATAAAAAAAGAAGCTAAAAATTATATTCAATGTTTGTCTCTTATGATCATGTATTTAAATGAACATTTTTCTAAAGAAGAAAATAAAATGTTTAATTCTATTATTTCTAATGATGAGTGGAAAAAAATACAAACACTTCAAGATATTTCAAAACTACTTATTGAAAAAAACATTTTACTTACCCAAGACACTGAACAAATGTCCAGTTATTCCTATTATACTTCTATTTTGATTCACTATATTCGGAAAAACTATTCAAATAAAAATTTGACTTCCTATCAAATGGCAGAATATTTAGGTCTTAGTATATCTTATATGCGTACTGTATTTAAAGAGGAAACTGGTAAGCCAGTAAATCAATATTTATCAGAAGTAAGACTAAAAAATGTTTGTCATCTGCTTATAAATTCAAATGAAACAATTGAAAACATTGCTCAAACATCCGGCTATCTTGACAGTAAAAATTTACGTAGAGCCTTTAAACAAACTTACGGTATCACACCTAGTGAATATCGCTGTATGCATACTGCATGATCAAAATTAAATAATTAATACAGTTAAAAATGAATCTTAATATTAAAACTTAGTAATACAAATAAATACATAACCAAACCCATAAAAAGGATACATTGTACATTATTAATATTTTTGGAAGAATTAGTTTTATCAATAAAATTAATTCTTTCTTTTACTTTAATTATAATATGTTAATAAAAATATTTTTCTTTGATTTATTCAAGCATTTTTCGTTATTATATAATCTTGAAAAGAAAAATTGATTTGATATAATTTTTACATAGAATAATAAATTTAATGCACAAAAGAACTTGGGGTGAAAAAATGTATAATGTGATAATTGCTGATGATGAAAAAATCATTAGAGAATTTTTAAAAAATGAGCTTAATTGGCATAAACTAGGGTTTAATGTTAAAGGTGTAGCTGCAAATGGAATGGAAGCATTAGAATTAGTTGAAGAATATCAGCCAGACCTGCTTTTGACAGATATCCAAATGCCTTATATATCTGGAATTGAATTAGCACGTAGAGTAAGAGAAGTCAATCCCTTTATGGATATTGCTTTTCTAACTGCATTTGAGGAGTTCACGTATGCAAAAAAAGCTATTCAATATAGTGTAATCAGTTATATTTTAAAATCGCAATCTAAAGAAGAATTGGAACAAGAAATATGGAAAATAAAAAATAAATTAGATGAAAAATATTCTCAACATATTAAATTACCTAATACACCAACAGAAATTCTTTATGAAAAACGTAAAAATATTCTTAAAGATATTTTTTTTAATCATCATGATCAAAGCATCGATGAAAAGCTAACCCTTCTTGAGTTTTATCAAAACGATAAAAATAATAACTATCTTCTTATGTTAATTAAACCATATAGCTCTGAAATTTTAATTAATGAGCAATTAATTAACAGTATTATTAATGATATATTAAAAAGATATGGTCAATTTATTTCATTTACAATTAGTAATAAAATTCTAATTTTTATTGACGATGATCCCAAAAACATTCAACATTATAAACAATTAATCGCTGACGAAATACTTCAAGGACTAAAAAAAGTATTAAACATCAACGTTAGAATATGTATAAGTCAACCCTTTTCTAATATTTCTGAACTAATAAAAGCTTATAACAGCATGTTATCTGCTTTTAAAACAGAAATTGAAAGCCCTATTGTATATGCTGAAAATATTAATATCGAAACTCCCGATATACTTGCTAAAAAAGCAATTCAAATCATTGAAGAAGAATATAGCAATCCTTTTTTATCAGTAATTGATATTAGCGAAAGATTACATATTAGCACCAGCTATTTAAGCATACTTTTAAAAAAAATATATTCTTCTAGTTTTGTTAAATTATTGACCGCAAAAAGAATGACTATTGCAAAAAACTATCTTTTAAATACTAATTTAAAAATTTTAGAAATTTCTGAATTATGCGGGTATAATGATCAACATTATTTTAGTTACTGTTTTAAGCGTCATTATGGCATCTCACCAAAAAAAGCTAGGGAGATCAATGATGAAAAAATATAATAAAAAAATTTCTTTTAGTAAATTATTATTTAGTTTTAGTATTATATTAGTATTATTATCTTTAGAAATATTGTATGCTGTCATCATTAAGAATTATAGATCTACTTTAGAAGAAACAGCTTCTGATATGAGTTGGGCAGTAACAGGAACAATTACAACTCAATTATCTTATTACACAAATGAAATATATAATATTCTTTCAGAAATCAATCAAACTATTGCAACAACCGGTCTTAATGAAGGATGGAAATTAATAGAAGAACAAAATAACATTCGTGAAGACCTTCTAACTGTTTGGTTCTGTAATGAAGATGGGAATTACTGGAAAATCGAAAACGGAGCAGTAGTTACATACAATGATACTGATATGTTAAGTATTGACCTTTCACGTCTATCAACGGCAGCAAAAAATCATCTTTGTATTGGTTCAACAAATGGCTCATATAATATCAATTTTCCTTTTAAAACAGACTGGTCATACCAAGACAAAACTATTTATATGATTCTAGAATGCAACAATAGCTATATTCGAAATTTAGTGGAAAGTATTGGTCGTGGTAAATATAGATATTCTTATGTCGTAGATTCATGGGGCGAACTATTATATACTTCAAAAGAAACGATTCAATCAGAATTAGAAACTTATAATGATTGGGCAATTAAACAGCCTGATGGTATTTCCAAAAAAAATGAGAACTGGTATCATATTTTTTCAAACAATGAATCCAGTTTTAAGACAATTACTGTAACAAATTTAAAAATGACTGTTGCAACACCACTAAAACAAATAACATTATATTTTTTATTTGTTTTAATACTACTGCTAGTTGTTATTGCTAGTATCAGCTGGATAATTAGCTGGCTATTTTCACGTCCTGTCACTAAATTAGCTAAAAATATCGAAAAATTTAATGTTAATGATGACCTTAAACTGTTAAACTTTGATCCTATGTATATTTCAGAACTAGATACACTTCAAGATGCATTTATTGATATGGCAAAACAAAATCAAGAATTCGTAAAACAAATGAACGAAGACCATGAAATCTTACGAAAAACAGAATTAAACGTTCTTCAAGAACAAATAAATCCTCATTTTCTTTATAATACTTTAACTTCGATCCAATGGTTATGTAAAACCGGAAAAAATGAAGAAGCAGCAAAAATGACTGCTACTCTAGGAAAATTTTATCGGATTGGTTTAAGCAGAGGAAAAGAATTAATTACGATTCGTGAAGAATTACTACATGCTAGCAGTTATATGTCAATGCAGGAATATCGCTTTAGCGGTCAATTTGATTGGCAAATTATTGCTCAAGAAGATGTAATGGACTACTTATGTTGTCGAATTATTATTCAGCCATTTTTAGAAAATGCTATTTATCATGGTATGGAAAGTGAAATTGAAAAAGGAAAAATCATTGTCCGTGTTACTAAAGAAGATGCCCTATATATATGGGTTGAAGATAATGGTATTGGTATGACAAAAGATAAATGTGAATCAATTTTAAAAAATGATAATAAAAATAATAATCATGTTGGTATTCGCAACGTTAATGACCGCATTCAAATATGTTTTGGTAAAGAATATGGTGTTACTATTATTAGTGAAGTTGATAAAGGCACAAAAATAAAAATTCGTCTACCGCTTAAAAAAGACGATAATATTTAAAAAAGAGTTCAATTACAAATTGAATTCTTTTTTTATCTAAAATAAGCTTTAATCTATTACGATTTTTAAAAATCTTACTAAAAAAATAATTTTAACTAATCTAAATTTGTTTCTCCCCATTTAGATATCTCAACAAAAATGGGAATTAATTCTTTTCCTTTTGATGTTAAAGAATATTCTACATGTGGCGGAATTTCGTTAAATTGCTCACGATCAATTATTCCTAGTTCTTCTAAATCTTTAAGCGTAGACGTAAGCATAGAATTTGTAATCTTAGGAATTAATTTCTTCAATTCTCCAAATCGTAGAGAATCATGCTTACATAGTTCAAAAATTATATGTGTCTTCCACTTCCCATTTAAAATATTTAATGTCCGATGAACCGGACATTGTTCATCAATAACTTCTGTCGATAAAACTTTTTTTAGATATTGTTCAGCACTTAAGTCTGATTTCATAAATACTCCCTCCATTAGTATCATTAAAACTACTAAGTCGTTTAAATCTGCGTACTTGTTTATCTTTTTTATTGATGGTATTATAACACTACTAAGTAGTCAAGAAAAAGTTTATCGGAAAATTAAAAATATTAGTAAAGGAGATAACAGTATGAATATAGTTGTTTTTGGTGGAAATGGATATATTGGAAATGTAATTATTGAAAAATGGTTAGAAAAAGATAAACACGCTGAATTTTTCTCTCTATCTCGTTCAGGGAAAGGGCAAATTTCAAAACCTAACGTTCATTATTTGAAAGCAGATGTTACTAATCTTGAAGAAGTACAGCTTGTTCTTCCAGAATACATAGATTATATTATTGATTGTGTTGGTATTTATACAAAAGATAAGAAACAGCTTGAAAAATATAATGTTTTACCTGCAAAAGTAATGTTAAAAATAGCTGAGAAAAAATCTATTAAGGGCTTAGGATATATTGGTGGCGTAATGGGTCCAAAAGAGTTTACAAATAGTAAGTCTTCTGTTATTCAAATGCTCTGTTCTAGTAATCATAAAATTTCTTACGTAGAGCCTACTCTTGTATATGGAAATGGGCGCAATGATTTTTTATCTAAGATGGTACCATTATTAAAATTTATGGGTATATTTTCTAAGAAAATGCAACCCGTTAAAGTTGATGATTTAGCTGATGAATTAATTTCAAAACTTTTAAACTAATAATGATTTTATTGTTATCAAGTGTAAAATATCATCACCCTTTTATTTTTACTACTAAATATTTTGCATATTTTTAATAATATCTATATATAATAAACTTTTTTCATTAGATGTTTTTATTCATAATGCTAAAAAGCTATTTTCAAAATTAATTGAAAATAGCTTTTATTTTTGAGAGAGAAAATTTTATTTTATAATATTTTGAGAGAGAATTTATTAAATACTTATTTACTAAATAAACCTTTTCTTTTTTTATTTACAACTAATACCATTGAAGCAAGTGCTAATCCTGCAACTGGATATACTAAATTAGTAGTATCTCCTGTTTTTATACTAGCTGTTGTATCTCCTGTTTTTACTACTTTATTTGTAGTAGTTTTATCACTATCAGATACACTTGAATCAACAGAATCAGATATATTTGAGTCAACAGAAGAATTATTAACAGTATTTTCTACTAATTCATCAATTGCTTTTGATAAAGCATTTTGAACTTCTGTTACTTCTTGACTTGTTGCTTCCTCATTCATGTATACTGCTTCAGCTTCTTCTAGTGCTGCTTCTAATACTTGCCATGATGCTTCTGTATAATTTGCAGCAACTAAGCTTCCAGCTTTATTAATTAAATCATTTAATGCATCTTTATTAGGTTTCAACCTTAAGCTTAGATATGCTCTAACTATAGTATCATAACTTTCATCTACTTCATCCTGTAATACATTTTCATTATTCAATACTTCCTGTGCATTACTTAAGGCTGTAGCAAATGTTTGCCATGTACTTGTAGTATATGAACTTTCACTCAAATCTTTGACCTTATTTACAAAAGCTTGTAACTGAGTTATATCTCCTTTAATAAAATCTAACATCTGAATTGCATTTGCTAATCGATCAAATGCATCGTCTATTTCAGTTTGTGTTGCCTCCGTATTATTTAATACTGTTGTTGCTTCTTCTAACGCTGCTTTAAATTCTGTAACAACTGCAGGGACAACGTTAGCTAAATCTTCATCAGTAATTTCATTAGCTACTTCTACGGCAATTTTTAGCGCTGTTTTACCACTAATTGTTGAATCATCTGTATCATCGTCACCATCATTAACAGGATCTTCTTTTACTGTTTCAAACCAAGTACTATGTTCTTCCTGATTATATGGATTTACATACTCTATACCGTTATCATCAACAAAACTATACATTTTCATCATTGTTTCCAACATACCTGCTGCCGCATTTTCTAAAGCTTCTCTTGTTAATGATGCTCCTATTTCTTCATCAGTTGCTGCATTAGCATAATCTAAAGTATAATTTCCATCAGCATCAGCAGCCACTTCTTCACCATCTAATGTTTTTCCGGTAGTTGTAATCATATATGCATTGTACAAATAACTAGTCATTCCTGTAAATGATGGGAATAATCCGTTATTTCCTGAATTTATTGATCTGACGGCATTACCAAAATCCCCTTCCCAGTCTGTCATGATGGTACCATCAAATCCCCATTCATCTCTAACAATTTCAAATAACTCCGTTGATTTAGCACAATGTACTCCATTTAATTGACCATAAGCACTCATGATTCCCCATGGATCAGCTGTTTCAACTACGATTTCAAAACCTTTTAAATAAATTTCACGCATTGTTCTTTCAGACATTATTGAATCATAGTGATTCCATCTTTCAACTTCCTGGTTATTAGCTGCAAAATGTTTTAATGCCACAGAAATACCTTGTGATTGTGCTCCTCTTGTTAAAGCAGCTGCCATTGTTCCAGATACTATTGGATCTTCAGAAAAATATTCAAAATTACGTCCACAAAGTGGTGTACGATGAATATTTAATGATGGGCCAAGCCAGTAATCAGTATTTTTTTCAATTGCTTCTTGACCAATTGCTTCTCCAACTTTTTCAATTAACTCTTCGTTCCAAGTCGTTGCCATATTTGTTGCTGTTGGCCAAGCAATTGAATAACCATTACTTCCACTTCCACCAACTTGAGCAGGACCATCTGATAATCCAAAAGATGTAATTCCTAATCTTGAAATTTCTTGTGTATTACTTGAACTACCTCCAGCACTTGTTCCACCATAAAGCTGTCCAATATTTCCAGCCCCTTCAATAAATGTGATTAATTCAATTGGTGTCCATTGATTAAGATATGTATCCATATCTACTGTACCATTATATACATCAATTAATTTATATTCTGCATCACCTAAAGCAAGAGATTCTTGAATAGCTTCATTAACTACATTGCTATATGTAGATGATTTGCTCCATTTATTATAACGATTTCCTTGTCCAGCATTTAGAATTGATGATAATTGATAATCTGATGCACGTAAACTTTCTGATGCATCTGGTTTTGTATTTTCATAATCATATTTAGATAACTCTGTTAATTCTATTTCAGGATATTCTTCCAAATATTTTGCATATGTACCATTTTCTTGATCTAATCCTGATAAATTTGTACATTCTTCAACAATGTTATAGTCTAAGCTTGAACCATATGTTTGAACACTATAAGTTCCTGCTTTTCTATCTTGAGCATCTTTAACATCATTTCCAACATATACTGTATAAGAACCATCTCCCATAACATAACTTGCAATAGCTTCATAATATGATGCCATATCACAAATATCATATGACAATGTTATCGTCTGCTTTTCGCCTGGCTCTAATAAGTCCGTTTTACTATAAGCTGCTAATTCAATATCGGGATTTTCAATTATTTCACCACTGCTTAAATCAACATCTGGAGCATTATAATATAACTGAACAACCTCTTTACCAGCTACGTCACCGGTATTTTCTACTGTAACAGTAACTGTGATTTGACCATCATTATTAGTTAGATCTTGTGTTACCGTATCATAATCCATATCAACCACTGTCATTTCAAAATCAGTATAAGATAATCCATAACCAAATGGATAGTATACTTGATCATCTAAACCATCAATAATTGTATCAAATGTATCATAATAGCGATAACCTACATAAACACCTTCTTCATATTTTGAATACATATATTCATCTATAGGTCGTGTATATTCACCTTCATCATATCCTGTAGAAGGATTTGGAACACTACCCCAATAAGGGAAATGCTTTTCTGTATCATCACTTCCTGATGTATATGTTTCTGTTCCTAAAATAAATGAATCAATATTTTCAGTAGATGGATAACTTTCAATCGTTGCCCAAGTATCTGTTAACTTTCCTGAAGGGTTAACAACACCACTAATAACGTCAGCTACTGCATTTCCTCCTTCTTGACCTGGTGTTCCAGCATAAATAACACCATCGATTTGATATTCATCTACCCATGCCATATCAATTGGACCAACTGTATTTAATACAACAATAACTTTATCAAATGCTTTCGAAACTAAAGAAAGCATATTTTTTTCTGAACTGCTTAAATACCAATCTCCTTCTTTTACACTACGATCTGATGACTCACCAGAAGAACGAGTTATTTGAATAACTGCTGCTGTAGAATTAGCTGCGTATTCTGCTACTTTTTCTTCAGTTAAATTGTTGTAATTACTAATCGTATTAACAACATCAAAGCTTGCATTTAATCCTTCTTCAATCGTTACTTTATCAGAATCTTTTGCTGAAGTCGTTCCAGATCCTCCTCCTGACATTAAATAACTTCCATTTGCAAAAAATGAAATAGTACATCCTGCTTTTAATGGTAAAACATCATTGTTATTCTCCAATAAAACCATACTTTCATCAGCAACTTCATTAGCAATTGCTTTTAAAGATTCATCATCTCCACTTGCCTGCAATATAGATGAACCTGTCATACTTACTGAACTAACTGCCATTACTGTCGCTGCGACTACTGACAAGGCTTTTACTCCCCCGCCTTTTTTCATGTTTTTTTCCTCCTTTACAATTTTCTATCTGTAATTATTGTACTAACTAAGACAACATTCTAAAAGGGACACATATATTTATAACAATCAAATTTGCACCTTGTCTTTTTTAATTAAAATTAAGTTAAATTATTCTTAAATAAGAGCTAAAAATTGATATCTCTATTATCCTAAAAAAACGATAACAATACTATTAAACTTTATCACTCTTTATAGAGTAAACATAAATTATAATTGATGTAATTATCCATTATGATTAATCCTACTATGCCAGTCATTAATAACTGTCTGAAAATCATTTTGATCTTTAAACCTTTTACTAGAAATATTATCGATTGAAAGGATATTATCACATGATTAAATAATCATCATTGATTTCTTCAACGATAAAATCAACTTAAATTCAAAAATATAATATTATAAAAATTTAATAGAAACATGCTATAATATTAGAAAAAGAAGGAAAAATAGTAATGATTAAAATTAATAATTTAACAAACAATGACAATATTCGTGTTATAGATAAAAAAGAAGGAATTATGATTATTGAATATATCAAAGATTTGAGTGTAACTGAAGATACAGCCATAAATGCTTATTATGCTTCAAAAATGAATATTCATAAACATCAAGTTTTAATTACTTTAAATAATGATTCGTACACAATTTCACAAGGTGCAATGCAATGGATGGCTGGTAACGTTAAAGCAAGTGCTGATGTAAAAGGTGTGGGGGATTTTTTTGGAAAAACTCTTAAAGGTGCAGTCACAAAAGAATCAGCAGTAAAACCTCGATATCAAGGAACTGGATATTTAATGCTTGAACCAACTTTTAAATATTTATTTATTGAAGATGTGAGTAACTGGCAAGGCGGCTTAGTTTTAGATGACGGACTATTTTTAGCTTGTCAATCTCAAATAAATCAAAAAATAAAATCTCGTTCTAATCTATCTAGTGCTGTTTTGGGAAATGAAGGTTTTTTTAATTTAATGCTTTCAGGCAATGGTCTAGCTGTCTTAGAAAGTCCTGTCCCTCGTGAAGAATTAATTGAAATTGATTTACAAGATGATGAAATTAGAATTGATGGCAACTATGCAATTGCATGGTCTGGAAATCTTGAATTCAAAGTTGAAAAATCTACTAAGAATCTTGTTGGCTCAGCTGTTTCTGGTGAAGGATTGGTAAATGTTTATCGCGGAACTGGTAAAATATTAATTGCTCCATTAGCATAATTTAATAAGCTATAACACATGTTTGTGTGCTATAGCCTTTTTTTATTATCTAGCTTTAATAAAAAAGTGGGAAATACCCACCAATATAATATCTGATTCTACTAATTTACCTTGATAAAAAATACAAGCGACATGTCAAACTAAAATTATCGTATACTTTAACTGAACAAATGTAGTTTCAAGACTACATCTTTTTAACTTGTACAAATTAAAAACCAGAAAGCAATACCTATATGATATGACTTCTGGTTTAAAAATACATTTTATATCTATTTATCAAAATCAAACATTTGGAATACATCAGAAACTGGTAAACAGTTTTCAATATTTTCAATAGTTTTAGCAAGTAATCCGGCTACAGAAACTGTCTTTAGTTTAGGGAATATTTTTTCTTCCGGTAATTTAATTGTATCCGTTACAACTACTTCATCAGCTGAAGAATTTTGTAGTCTTTCTACAGCTGGTCCTGAAAATACTGGATGTGTACATGCTACATAAACAGACTTAGCACCTTTTTCCTTTAACATCTCAATTCCCGCAATAATTGTTCCTCCTGTATCAATCATATCATCAACCATAATACAATTTTTACCTGATACATCTCCTAAAACTCCCATTATTTCAGCAACATTTGGTTTAGGTCTTCTTTTATCAATGATGGCTACGGGAGCGTCTAAAGCAACTGCTAATTTACGAGCCCTTGTAGCTCCACCATGATCAGGTGAAACTATACAAATATCTTTTAAATTTTTTTTCTTAAAGTAATTTGAAATTAATGGCAACGCCTGCATTTCATCAACAGGAATATCAAAGAATCCTTGAATTTGAGCTGCATGTAAATCAACTGTAACAACTCTTGTGACACCTGCTACAGTTAATAAATCAGCTACTAGTTTAGAAGTAATTGGTTGTCGTGGTTTAGCTTTACGATCTTGGCGTGCATATCCAAAATAAGGAATAATTGCTGTAATTTCCTTAGCCGAAGCTCTTTTTAAAGCATCAGCCAAAACCAATATCTCCATTAAATTTTCAGTAACTGGATTAGAAGTAGATTGAACAATAAAAACATCTTTACCACGTACTGATTCATCAATTTCAACTAAAATTTCGCCATCCGCAAAATGATGTACCTTACTTTTTCCTACTTTAGTTCCTAATTCTTCTGCAATATCATTAGCCAATTGACCACTAGCTGACAATGCAAAGACAGTTATTTTATTTTTCATTTTTCTCTCCTATTTTCCTTTTTGATTTCTTTTTTCTTCTAATACTTTAGCATATCCATCTTTATTAACTTGACGTGCACGAGCTATAGCAAACGCATCATCTTCGACTTGATCAGTAATAGTTGAACCTGCAGCTATATATGCATTATCACCTATTGTTACTGGTGCTACTAAATTACTATTACATCCAATAAAAGCATTATTACCAATAACTGTTTGAAATTTATTTTTTCCATCATAATTTGAAGTAATTGTTCCACACCCCATATTAACATTACTTCCAACTGTAGCATCACCAACATATGTTAAGTGCGATGCCTTACTACCTTTTCCAAAAACAGCTTTTTTCATTTCAACGAAGTTACCCATGTGAGCATTTTCTAAAATATGACAATTTGTTCTTAATCGTGCAAACGGTCCAATATCAACACCATTTTCAATAATTGAATCAGAAATAACAGAAAATTTGATTTCTACATTATCCTTAACTTCTACATTTGTAAATTCACAGTATGGACCAATATGACAATTAGCACCAATACTTGATTTTCCTTTAATAATACATCCGGGTTCAATAGTTGTATTAGGCGCAATAGTAACATCTACACCAATATAAGTATTGTCGATATCAATAATATTAACGCCATTTAATAAATGTTTTTTATTTACCTTTAATTGTAATGTTTTTGTGGCTTCAGCCAATTCCACTCGGTCATTAATTCCACCTACTTCAGCAAGATCAGGAATCTTATAACCACCAACTTTTAGATTATCATCATTCATAATTCCAATGACATCTGTAATATAATACTCATTTTGAGCATTATCATTAGTTATCTTTTCTAATGCTTCAAATAGAGCAATATTATCAAAACAATATTCACCACAATTCATTTCACTGATCTTAATTTGCTCAGGATTACAATCTTTGAATTCAACGATTCCCTTAACTTGATCATCTACTCTAATTACTCGGCCAAATTTTTTGTCTAAATCACAATCACAAGTCATGATCGTTCCTTTTAATTGATTATCATTATGATAAGCAATTAAATCTTTTAATGTTTCGCTTGTAATTAATGGTGCATCTCCATTTAGTACTACTGTTGTTCCTGGTCTATTAGCCAATGCTTCTTTACATTGCATTAAAGCATGCCCAGTTCCCAATTGTTCTCTTTGATAGATAATGTTTACATCATCTAACAATTTTTCAACTTCTTCAGCCTTATGACCTACAATTACATAGATTTCATCGACCCCAACTTGTCTAAGTTCATCTACAATATGATTGATCATTGGCTTATATAAAACTTCATGGACAACCTTAGGTTTGTCCGATTTCATTCTGGTTCCTTTACCAGCCGCCATCACTACCGCATAAGTTTTCATCTTAACACCTCTTTAACAACAACATAATAACAAAAAATCCTCATTAATTAAAGAAAAAAAAGATAAAAAAGCTTATAATACAAAAAGAAATCATTCAAATGATTTCTTTTTCATTCAATATTTCTGTTTTTCTCACAAAATAATATTTTCCTTTGAAAAACTTAAACCCTTTTTCTAATATTAAATCACTTCTAGTAAGTCCAAAAACACATGATCCACTACCTGACATTAATGCTCCATCGAATCCTATCGCTAACATTTCTTCTTTTATTTTTGCAATTTCAGGAACCATTTTAATAGAAGGTGCTTCTAAAGTGTTTTGTAAATTATCAATAACAGCTTGATAATCATTCTCTTCAATTCCCTTTATCATTAAATTACAATTTTGATGGCTTGTTTTATTTAAATTTAAACTATTAAATGATTTTTTTGTAGAAACACCTTTTCGGGGTTTGACCAACAATACTTTACACTTAAATGGAACATCTATAAAACTCAGCTTTTCGCCGATTCCACTAACAAATGCCAATTTTTGATATATACAAAAAGGAATATCAGCACCTATTTCTTTGCCTAAAGCTGCCATTTCTTCATTAGTTAAATTTAAATAAAACAGTTTATTCATAGCTTTTATAACAGCTGCTCCATCAGCACTTCCTCCCGCTAAACCAGCCTGCGTAGGAATGTGTTTATATACATAAATCTTTACTCCTTTTTTTATTCCATAACGTTCTTTGATCAATGACACTGCCTTATACATAATATTACGCTGATCAGTAGGCATGATCTTACTATTAGACTCAATTTCAATTCCTTCTTCAATCGTATTAATATAAATTAAATCATGTAAAGTAACTGGTGCCATGATCATTTCTAATTCATGATACCCATCTTCTCTTTTTCTTACTACATCTAATGCTAGATTTATTTTTGCGTATGCTTTTACTTTCATTATTTCACCTGCTTGTCGGATAAATTTTTCTTGCTACTCCCCTTGTATCGATTCCCCCAACTCCTAAATGTTTATTAGAAGTTTTAGCAACAATTTTTTCTAAATCAACATAATTTTTAATACTTGCATTAGCAATTTGACTAACAACAAAAACTGGATCTAAAGCATGAATATTTTTACGACTTGGACTAGAAGCAAAATTAGCTCCACTAGCTAATAATAGTTCATAGTATGACTGACAAGCCCCTGCAAAAATAATCAAACTATCTTTATCATCCTGATATAGTCTAGCTTTACGAATCGCTTCGACAAAATCTTTTGTATGCAAATAACTATTTATATTTTTTCGATCACCGTTTTTTTTCATTGCATCATGTCCTGTAATAACTAGTAGATCTGGTTTGTGTTTTTCTAAAAGTGGAATAATTTTATCTTTGATTTCATGTTCTTTCATATAATACCCATATACATTTATATTAAATTCTTTATATTTAGCTAAACACATTTCCAAATAATTTTTATCACCATCAATATGCAAGACACTACCTTTTAAACATGGTTTGTTTTCTACTATTATATCATTCTTTTCACTATTAAAATCACTTGGTTCTAAATCACTTTCATCGCTATCAGCAACTAAGCGATATTCTATTCCCGTCAAATAGTAAATACCATCTTTAATATCCGTTATTCTAAAACAAATATCTTTACCATATTTTTTTCGGCAAACAATATCACCTATCTTCATCAATATCACCAATATATTATATGCGTTCTAAACTTTATCGGTGATATTTTTAAAATCATCTAATGATAACTCCTCACATCTTTTATTAGTATCAATTCCACAAGCTACTAATATTTCATAAGCATTATCATATTCTTGTTTTAAATTATTAAGTATTGTTTTTCTACGCTGCTTAAAACATATATTTAATATATTATATAACTTTAAATCTGGTTTTTTAATTAATGAAATTTTTATAATTGCAGAATCAACATGTGGAGCTGGTAAAAAAACATTTTTATTAACTGTAAATAAGTATTCGATCTTCCCCATATCTTCGATCATTAATAATAATGGATTTTTATATTTGCTGGTCATTTTTAATGCGACTTCTTTTTGTACCATAATGATCAATTCATCTATTTTATCATTACTAAAAATAACTTTTTCGATTATCGCTGTTGTAACATAATAAGGTAAATTTGCCACCAAATAGACTTGAGAATAATCTTGTTTTAATTTTTCAATAATTGGTTCTAACTCTTGTTTAATAAAATCACCAAAAATTATTTCAACATTATCGATATTCAAAAATTCATCATACACTGGTTTAAATCTTTCATCTATTTCAAAACAGATTACTTTTCCTGCATGACGTGCCAATATTTGTGTCAAAGCCCCTATTCCTGGTCCTACTTCAATTACAGCAATATTCTTATTTATATTCGCTTGAGCAACAATTTTATTTACAATATTTGCATCAATCAAAAAATTTTGCCCAAATTTTTTTAGAGCATTTAAGTTATACTTATTTAATATATATTTTGTTGTTGTAAGAGTTGCAATATCTTTCATTCGATCCACCTTAATTTTCTAGTTTTTTTAATATTTCATCTTTTGTGATTCCAACCATATTTAAACGTTTGAATAAAGTCTTAACATTTCCATATCCAAGATTAAATAATTCATAAACTAATAATCTTTTTTGTTTATTACCGATAATATCTAACTCTAAAAATTCTTTCCAGGTAATACTTTGTCTATCAGCTTCAAAACTAACCATATTTTCTAACGCAGCAATAACAGCTTCTTTTTTAGCTTCAGCAATCCCTAATTTCTTTTTACCTGTAGCATCCTTCTTTGATACAAATGCATGCTTACAATTTGGTACAGCGGCTTGAATTTGATCACGAATTTTTTTCCCAGGATAATCAGGATCGGTCAAGATAATAATTCCTCTATTTTTACTGGCTTCTTTGATCAATTCTAATGTTTTTTTATCTAGTGCTAACCCATGGGTTTCAATTGTATCTACTACAAATAATTCTTTTAACAAAGCTGTATCAGTTTTACCTTCAACTATTACTATTTCTTTTATTTTTTTCATTATTCCTCCCACACAACTCTAACCAAGATAATTTGGTTATTTATAATTATAACCTATTTATCATAAAATAAAAGATATGCTTTTAACTATTTATGTTGACAGTGATCGATTATTCTTGTATCCTATTTCTTGTAAATTAATAATTTGCTTTAATAAAGCTATAGCTTTTACTTGTTTCTGATTTATAAACAAGCGGCTATAGCTTTTTTTATGAAAGGAGACTTTATGAATCAAGAATATAACAATATGGCTCATAAGCCAATCTTTCCTTTATTAATGAAAATGGCTATACCACCAATGATATCTATGTTGATTCAATCAATGTATAACATTATTGATAGTATTTTTGTAGCTAAATTAGGAGAAAAGGCTTTAACAGCATTATCACTTGCATTTCCTTTACAAAATTTATCATTAGCTTTTTCTGTTGGTTTAGGCGTTGCCATTAATGCTTTAATTGCTCAAAATTTAGGTGCTAATAATAAAAAAAGAGCAGATAATATTTGTGATCATGGGATTTTTCTATCTTTGATCCATTCTTTGATTTTTGTTTTTATTGGTGTTTTTTTGATAAAACCATTCTTTTTGATGTTTACTAATGATTCAGTAATATTGAATTATGCAATTACATATGGCGGGATTGTCATTACTTTTACTTTTGGCTCGATAATTCATATAGCTATTGAAAAAATGTTTCAGGCTACCGGAAATATGTTGATTCCGATGATATTGCAAATAATTGGAGCTGTAGTTAATATCATTTTAGATCCTATTCTCATTTTTGGAATCAATGGTTTTCTTGAATTAGGTGTCGCAGGAGCAGCAATTGCTACTATTATTGGTCAAATGAGTGCCTGTTTATTAGCAATTTTTCTATTTAGAAAAAAATCTATTTTAAAAATATCTTTTAAAAATTTTAAACCAGAATTTCAAACTATCAAAGCTATATATTCTATTGCTATTCCTTCAGGAATTATGACTGCTATGCCTTCTATATTAGTAGCATTGTTGAATAGTCTTTTGGCTACTGTTAGTCAAACTGCGATTGCTTTTTTTGGTATCTATTTTAAATTACAATCATTTGTTTATATGCCAGCAAATGGATTGGTTCAAGGAATGCGTCCACTGATTAGTTATAATTATGGAGCTCAATATTTTGAACGAGTTAAAAAAATTATTAAAGTTTCTTTAATCGTTGTTTCAATAATATTATGTAGCGGTGCTCTTATTTTTGTCCTTTTCCCTAAATTTATTTTATCATGGTTTAATGCAACTGATTCATTAATTAAAATTGGTGTTATTGGGTTAAGAATCTTCTCATTAGCTTTTATTATTTCGACTTTTGGAATTGTTATCTCTGGAGTATTTGAATCTTTAGGAATCGGTAAATATTCATTGATCATTTCATTGTTAAGACAACTTGTGATTACTCTACCTTTAGCCTATATTTTATTGTCACTGGTAGGCTTAAATGGTGTTTGGTTATCATTTGTAATATCTGAATTTATTGCCAGTATTACAGCTATAATCTTACTAAAAAAGCAATTAGTAAAATTTAAAAAACGCTGTTGAGTCTTTTATTCTAAATAAAAAGATGACTATTTATCATCTTCATATTCTTTATAATCAACATCAATAACATCATCATTACCACGCTGATATTCTTCGTGACTATAATAAGCTTTACGCTTTTCTTCAGTTTTACGTTGAAATTCTTTATTAAATTCCTCTAAACGTTTTTGATAGAGATATCTTTTTATAAGTGACCAAATTACTAATACTGCTATAATAATCCAAGTAATCGGACTAGTTAAAAGATTTAAAAGTAAACTTAATACTATTACTATAATTAAAATTACTAATATAGCATAATAAAATCCCATGATCTCAGCTCCTTAATTTATTAATATACTACTTAAACTCAAATAATTCCTTAATACTAATAGCAAAACCATCAGCAATCTTTTCAATTGACCGCAAAGAAATATTTCTTGTTCCTCTTTCAACATCTGAAATATAATTTTTTGATAAACCACAACGAAAAGCTAATTCCTCTTGAGAAATATTTTGTTTTACCCGTATTTCTTTAACCCGATGACCAAATCTAATTTCAATTTTATCCATATCAATCATTCTCCATTTGAATTAATCGTTTAGCCTCTTCACTTATTTTTTTAAATCGATGGTGTAACCCAGACTTACTAATAGTCTGCCCTGTTTCTTCATAATAGGCTTCCGTTAACTCCTTTAATGTCATTTCTGGATATTTTCTCCTAATCAATGCAACTGAACGCGTCTTTTCATCGAGCATATCAAGTCCCATAAACATTTCAATTATATTAATATCATCGATCTGTTTATTAGCGGTTGACAATGATTTTATTTCATTAGCTATATCACAGTTATTCCAGCGATTGACTGTATTTGACATATTTCGATCGATTCTAGTGCTCTCAAAATTCATAACTGATTGACTTGCACCTATTGCTCTTAAAAAATCTCCAATTTTCTCTGATGATTTTAAATAAACTACATATTTATTACGACGCTTTATTATTTTTGCATTTAATTCAAAATTATTCATTATCTTAGCAATAAAAACAGCAAACTCTTCTTCATTAAAACTCATTTCTAAATGATAATTAGAAGTTTCAGGATTATTAACACTTCCACATGATAGAAATGCTCCTGCTAAATATGCTCTAACACAACATTCTTTTGCAAGAATATTTTTATCAGGAATTAGATTAAAACCCATACCATCCATCAATGATAAATCATCTAAAATTTCTCTAGCTTTAGTAACCCTTAGTATATAGACATTATTTTTCTTTAATTTCATTTTCCGTGAAACCAAAAACTCTATTTGTGGGTCGTACTCTTCCTTTAACATTTTATGAATCTTAGATGCAATTTTAGCATTTTCTGTTCTAATCGTTAAAGAAAGCCCATAACTTGATAGTGATAATGTACCATTGATTTTAATTACTGCACACAGCATTGCTTTTTGACAACATGATTCAAAATCATTAAAAACTACTTCTTCTTTTACAATTCGCGAAAAAGATATCATAATAACTCCTAATGGTCAGCGTCTCGATGTAAACGGTGTACTTGATAAAATTTGCTATAATAATCAGCAAAATAATTTGTTAAAGTAACTGAACGATGTTGTCCTCCAGTACAGCCAATACCAATAATTAAATGCATTTTGCCTTCTTTTTCATATTCTTTTAATAAATAATCAAATAAATCTGTCATCTTCTTGATAAATATTTTTGTTTCTTCTTTTTCTATAACATAATCATAAACCGCTTTATCATTTCCGGTTAATGTTCGCAATTCTTCAATATAAAATGGATTTGGTAAAAAACGGACATCAAATAATAAATCGGCATCTTTAGGTACCCCATGTTTATATCCAAATGATTCAAATGTAATTCTAAATGGATCTACTTTACCACTACTAAAATAGTCTTCTAGAAGATTTTGAAATCTACTTCCTTTTAATTTTGTAGTATCAATTGATAAATTAGCTAATTTAGAAATCGGCTCCGCTAATCTTCTTTCAAATTCAATTGCTTCTAATAAAGATGATGCCTTATTAGAAATAAGCAATGGATGAGATCTTCTCGTTTCTTTATATCTTTTAACTAATACCTCATCATCACAATCTAAAAATACCACTGATAAATGAATCCAGTCTAAATTAGATAATAATCTAATTGCTTTTAATGCATCATCTAAACTTACAGCCATAGCAACTCTTTGATATTTAGAATCATCTTGTACCAATTCTGCAAACTCTGTTAACAGAGAAACTGGGTAATTGTCAATACAACGAAATGCTAAATTTTCAAAACAAGCCATTGCTCTAGTTTTTCCAGCACCTGACATTCCTGTAACAATTACAATCTCTACTTGATCCATCATCCTCACTTCGCTTTCTATAATTATTTTATCAAATCTACAACGATAAGTGTACTTTATTTTTAGATTTTTCTCAACTACTTTAATAAATATTTTTTACTATTATGCCTACTTTTTAGCCTAATTTTAAAAACTTTAGTAATTAAACCATGATCATAACTTATAAACATAATAAAACTTTATGTATCATCCTTTAACTTTTTCAAATTCAAACTTTGGATGACTTTAAACCATCTTTGATAAATAAGCTTTTTTATCATATAAAGGTTAATCATCGATTATCAAATCTTTAAAATTTTGATTAAAATCTTTTAACACCATAACTTCTAATAATTACATATAACTCATTTTCAACTAACGATATTTCTTGTTTTAGCTATTTACCCCTGCAGTATTTAGCAAAGAATGACAATGAGCTAAAGATGTAAGATAAAGTATAAAGTGTTCCCTTACCAAACTTATATCACAATCTTAATTCTTGCCACTTTAATCACTGCCTTTATCTCTAATAATATTTATTTTAAAAATTTGAATTAAACATACCACAAAACACATTTTTTAAAATGAAAAGCATGAAATTAAATTCATGCTTTTCTATTTTATTAATCTATATCTAGAGTATTATTTATGTGCTCTTCTTTTTTTGTTTGCTGCTAATACCACTGAAGCTATTGCTAATCCTGCTAATGAATATCCTAAGCTTGCACTATCTCCTGTCTTGATACTTGCTGTTGTATCTCCAGCTTTTACTGCACTGCTTACTCCTTCATTTACTGTTGTACTTGGTACTTCTGTTTCTACTGGTGCTTCAGTATTAGCTACTAATCCTTCAATTGCACTATTCAATGCTGTTACTGCTGCATTTACTTCTTCTTCTGTTGCATTAACATTGGCCATTGTTTCATTTGCATTTTCTAATGCTAAGCTTACTGCTGCCCATGATTCTGGACTGTAGCTTGCACTGTTTAATCCGTTTGCTTTATTAATTAGGTCATTTAATAAGTCTTTATTTGGAATTAATCTTAAGCTTAAATATGCTCTTGCTAATCCATCATATGCTTCATCTACTTCTTCTTGGAAGGCATTTTCATCT
>NZ_JMLH01000002.1 GCF_000686665.1 Thomasclavelia saccharogumia DSM 17460
TCTGATGCTAACGGAAATCAGGTTAATACAGATTCTAATTATGTAACGATTGAAATGTATGTATCACCAAGTGAAGGATCACCTTTCATTTATAATTTGGCTACAGGATTCAATACATGGTGTACACCATACAATTTATATGTTTCATTAAATGATGGAGCGGTATTGATGTCAGGAGATGAAATGATCAATGCATTAAATGTTACAGCAAGTATAGATGTAGCAGGAGAAGGAAAGATCTGTCCACAAGGTGAAGTATTCAACATGAAATCATATACAACATCAAATGGAACAAACTATTCATATGCTGAATATGTACCAGCAGAGGATGATAAAAAGAATGCTTTAGTAATCTGGTTACATGGAGCAGGAGAAGGTGGAAAAGATCCATATATAGATATATTAGGAAATGAAGTAACAGCACTAGCAGGAGAACAGTTCCAAGGATTATTTGAAGGAGCATATATTTTAACACCACAAAGTCCAACAATGTGGATGGATGATGGAACAGGAGCATATCAAAATGGAGATAAAGGATCATGTTATGCAGACAGCTTATTTGAAATGATCGATGCATATGTAAAAGCAAATGATGATATTGATCCAGATCGAGTAATCATCGGAGGATGTTCAAACGGTGGATATATGACGATGGAAATGATATTAAAACATCCAGATTATTTTGCAGCAGCATATCCAATCTGTGAAGCATACCAGGATCAATATATAACAGATGAACAAATCGAAGCAATAAAAGATATGCCAATCTGGTTTACATATGCAAAAAATGATGGAACAGTAAATCCAGGATTATGCAGTGAAGCAACGATCGAAAGATTATTAGCAGCAGGAGCAACAAATGTACATGTATCAGCATTTGAAGATGTACATGATACAACAGGAAGATTTACAGATTTAGAAGGAAATCCATATCAATATGATGGACACTGGTCATGGACATATTTTGACAATAACGAATGTTATGATGAAAATGGAGTAAATGCATGGCAATGGTTAGCTAAACAAACTAAAGCTGTAGATGTAAATCCAGATGTAATTGAACCATCAGTATCTGATTCTAATAATTCAATTACAACAGGCGATGATGTTAACTTTGCCGGTTTAGGTATGTTGATCATGTTGACAGCTGCAGGAGTTTATGTTACAAGAAAAAGAGTTTAATTAAACAAAAAAGCTAGATTAATCTAGCTTTTTTAGTATTATAAGAAAATTTAATTTGTATTTGATTCTAAAAATTTTACTTCTATTTCATATGAATCACTAATTCCAGGAATAGCATTTAAATATTTTTTTATTGTGCTTTGTGTTTTAGTTGCAGCTTCACTTAATAAGCCGTTTTCGATTGCTTCTTCTGCTACGGTTTCTTTTTGTTTTTTTGCAAAAGCAGTATAATCAGATATTGAAATAGGATTAAAAACGTTTTTGGTTTCATCGTAGACTTCAATGCTGTTTTCATCTATTTCATTACTTAAGATTTCAATTTCTGGAATAGAAACTATAATAGTATTGTTTTCAATTGATATTTTTATTTTATCCATTTTAATACCAGCTTTTAATTTACCATTATATGTAATTAAAAAACTTTTTTGAGTTAATGGGATATCCCAGCCATTGAATTTAAGATTATCTGAAAATTTACCAACTTTAGTATAATTGTATGACATTGTAGCTAATTCTTCAATTTCTTGTAACTGCTGAGTCAAACCAGTTGCTGTAATTTTTGGTTCATCACTGCCACTAGCAAATCTTGTTCCAGCATAGAAAATAAGTATTGCTACTAGTAAAATCGCAATTATACCACCGATTGCTTTTTTTGTTTTACCTAATGTATCTAGTATTTTCATATCATCACCTTAGAAACATTATAACATAATTCGACAATAATTTAATAAAATAAAAAAGCCCAAGGCTTTTTTATTTTACGATTGTTCCATATACTTCTCTACCACAACCAGCTGCATTAGATTCATCTGTATCAATATGCATTGCTGTAGCATAATTTTCACTTACACGACAAACCACATCACCAAAAATTAATGAACGACCTTCAGTATCGATTTTAACACTAACGATTTCCTTATCTTCAACACCAAATTCTTTAGCATCAGCAGGTGTCATGTGAATATGTCTTTTAGCTGCGATTACTCCACAAGGAATTTCAACTTCACCAGCAGGACCGATTAATTTACAACCTGCAGTTCCCTCAATATCCCCAGATTCTCTAATTGCCGCTTGAAGTCCTAATGAACGAGCATCTGTTAAAGATAATTCAACTTGAGTAGCACTACGTGTAGGACCTAAAACAGACATTTTTTGTTCTCCTTTAGTACCAACGACAGTTACTTTTTCAACACATGCAAATTGTCCTGGTTGTGAAAGATCTTTTTTGTTTGTTAATTGATATCCTTTTCCAAATAATGTTTCTAAGTCTTCATTTGATAAATGAATGTGTCTTGCAGAAGTTTCAACGATAAATTTTTTAGCCATAATTATTCTCCTTTTTCCTTTATATATATTACTCTTTTTATGACTGTTTTCAAGAATTTTGTAATAAATTGAAAAAAAAATAAAAAATTTAAAAAAAATTATTAAAAAAATTTATTAAAATAGTAAAATTATATTATCACAAGACATAAAATTTATCATTTTTAAGCCCAAAAAGGTTGTTTTCAAAGGTTTTATTTCAAAAAATATCAAAAAATTTAGTAAAAAGCTAAAAAGTAATCATCTCTTTACACAATTGTCTAAATAGTGTATTATGATTCTACATTAAAAGGGGGAACCTATATGAAAGAGAATGAAAATCTAGGATTATATGACAAATCTTTTGAACATGACAATTGCGGGATTGGTGCAGTTGTTAATATTAAAGGGGTTAAAACTCATCTTACCGTTAGTAATGCCTTAAAAATTGTTGAACAATTAGAACATCGTGCTGGTAAAGATGCAGCTGGTGAAACTGGTGATGGAGTGGGAATCTTGACGCAAGTACCATACAGCTACTTTAAAAAATCAATTACGCAATTTACATTACCACAAGAAGGAAAATTTGGAGTAGGAATGTTATTCATGCCAACGGATGAACACCTTCGAAATCGTGTTAAAAAAATGTTAGAGACAATTGTTTCTAAAGAAGGGATGGAATTTATTGGATGGCGTGAAGTTCCAACTGTACCTAAAGTATTAGGAAAAAAGGCACTTGATGCAATGCCTTCGATTTGGCAATGTTTTATAAAAAAGCCCCATGGGGTTGGAAAAGGTATTCAATTTGATAGAATGCTTTATCAAGTACGAAGAATATTTGAACAGAGTAATTTTAATGATACTTATGTATGTTCTTTTTCATCACGAACAATTGTATATAAAGGAATGTTTTTAGTAGGACAATTACGTTCATTTTTTAAGGATCTTCAAGATGAAGAATATAAAAGTGCAATAGCATTAGTACATTCACGTTTTTCTACTAATACTATGCCATCTTGGCAAAGAGCGCATCCAAATCGTTTCATTGTTCATAATGGGGAAATTAACACGATCAAGGGAAATGCCAATAATATGTTATGTCGTGAAGAAATTATGAATACAGATTTATTAGATACTAATAAAGTGTATCCTGTTGTTGATATCAACGGTTCAGATTCCGCAATGTTAGATAATACTTTAGAATTTTTAGTAATGTCAGGTATGGAATTGCCTCGTGCGGTGATGATGTGTATTCCTGAACCATATGATAATGATAAAAGTATGTCACAATCTAAGAAAGATTTCTATGAATATAACTCAACATTAATGGAACCATGGGATGGACCTGCTTCAATTCTATTTAGTGATGGAGAAGTTATGGGGGCAGTACTTGATCGTAATGGACTAAGACCATCACGGTACTATATTACTCGCGATGACTATTTAATTTTGTCTTCAGAAGTAGGAGCATTAGATATTCCTGCTGAGGATATTGTTGTAAAAGATCGTTTACGTCCAGGTAAAATGTTATTAGTGGATACAAAAGCTGGTAAATTAATTGAAGATGATGATTTAAAGGAAAGCTATGCACATAAACAGCCATATGGAGAATGGCTAGAAAGTAATTTGATTAAGTTAAAAGATATGCGGATTCCAAATGCTCGAGTAGAGAGATATCAGGGAGATGAGTTAACTAAATTACAAAAAGTTTATGGCTATAGTTATGAAGATGTCAACACATATATCAAAAAGATGGCGCTTGATGGTAGTGAAGAAGTTGTAGCTATGGGTAACGATTCACCACTTGCAGTATTATCAAAACAGCATCCCCCACTATTTAACTATTTTAAACAGTTATTTGCGCAGGTTACTAATCCACCAATCGATGCGATTCGTGAAGAAATTATTACATCTACAGCATTATGTATTGGGACAGAGGGAAATATTTTGACAGATAATGAGAAAAATTGTCGGTTATTAAAAATTGATCATCCAATCTTAAGTAATACAGATCTATTAAAAATCAAGAATATCAAAAAAGAAGGTTTTAAAGTAGCCGTTTTATCAATTCTATATTATAAAAATACCTCACTTGAAAAAGCTTTGGATAAATTATTTGTCGAGGCTGATAAAGCATATCATGCTGGAGCTAACATTTTAATTTTATCAGATCGTGGTGTTGATGAAAATCATGTTCCAATTCCTTCTTTGTTAGCAGTTGCTGCAATGAATCAACATTTAGTAAATACTAAAAAAAGAATGTCAGTGGCTTTGATCTTGGAATCAGGAGAACCGCGTGAAGTTCATCACTACGCAACTTTGATTGGATATGGAGCTAGTGCAGTTAATGGCTATTTAGCTCAAGATACGATTTTTGAGCTAGTTGATGAAGGTGTGCTAGATAAAGATTACTATGCTGCTGTTGAAGATTATAATGATGGTATTTTGCATGGAATAGTTAAGATTGCTTCTAAAATGGGGATTTCAACAATTCAATCATATCGTGGTTCACAAAATTTTGAAGCAATTGGTCTAGCTAAAGATTTTGTTGATAAATATTTTCCTAAAACAGTAACTAGAATAGAAGGAAAGACAATCAAAGATATCGAAGATGATGTTGATTATCGTCATAGTAAAGTTTATGATCCTTTAGGTTTAGATGTTGATATTACATTAGATAGTCGTGGTGATCATAAAGAACGCAGTGGTAAAGAAGAACACTTGTATAATCCGCAGACTATTCATAAATTACAATTAGCTACTCGTAATGGTGATTATAAATTATTTAAAGAATATTCAGCGATGATCGATGAAGAAGGAAAAGATTTAAATCTTCGTGGTTTATTGCAATTCAAGAAAACTAAAGCTATTTCAATCGATGAAGTAGAAAGTGTCGATAGTATTGTTCAGCGTTTTAAAACAGGAGCAATGTCTTATGGATCAATTTCTAAAGAGGCTCACGAAACAATGGCAATTGCAATGAATCGTTTGAAAGGTAAATCAAACAGTGGTGAAGGTGGCGAAGATCCAGAACGTTTTATTCCTGATAAAAATGGTGATAGTAGATGCTCAGCGATTAAACAAGTCGCTTCAGGACGCTTTGGGGTTACTTCTGAATATTTATGTTCAGCTAAAGAAATACAAATCAAGATGGCTCAAGGAGCTAAACCTGGTGAAGGGGGACAATTACCAGCAGGTAAAGTCTATCCATGGGTTGCTAAAACTCGTCATAGTACGCCAGGAGTAGGGCTTATTTCACCACCACCACATCATGATATTTATTCAATTGAGGATTTAGCACAATTAATTTATGATTTAAAGAATTCTAATAAAGATGCTCGAATTTCTGTTAAATTAGTATCTGAAGCTGGTGTTGGTACGGTAGCTGCTGGGGTTGCAAAAGCGGGAGCAGGGGTTATTTTGATTTCTGGTTATGATGGAGGAACTGGAGCAGCGCCTAGAAACTCAGTGTATAATGCAGGATTGCCTTGGGAACTAGGGTTGGCTGAAGCTCATCAAACTTTAATTATGAATGATTTACGGGGTCGCGTAGTTTTAGAAACAGATGGAAAACTAATGACTGGTCGTGATTTAGCGATTGCAACCTTATTAGGAGCAGAAGAATACGGTTTTGCTACAGCTCCTCTTGTAACAATGGGATGTGTAATGATGCGTGTTTGTAACTTAGATACATGTCCAGTAGGTGTAGCTACCCAAAACCCAATCTTAAGAAAACGGTTTACTGGAAAGCCTGAATATGTTGAAAACTTTATGCGTTTTATTGCTCAAGAGTTGCGAGAATACATGGCTCAGCTTGGTTTTAAAACAATTGATGAAATGGTTGGACGTAGTGATTTATTAGAAGTACGCCAGGGTGTTAATAATATTGATTTATCACGAGTTATTAATAATCCATTTACAAAAGCTAAAGAAACGCATCATAATCCAAAAAATAGTTATGATTTTGAATTAGAAAAAGTTAAAGATACAACAGTTTTATTAAAAGAATTTAAAGTTGCTTTAGAAAATAATCAAAGCAAAGAGATTCATGTTGATATAACTAATATAGATCGAACATTAGGAACACTATTTGGATCAGAGATTACAAAACGATATAAAGATACTTTAGATGATGATACATTTAAAGTAAACTGTTATGGTTCTGGAGGACAAAGTTTTGGTGCCTTTATTCCAAATGGTTTAACATTATCACTTCATGGTGATAGTAATGATTATTTTGGTAAAGGATTATCAGGTGGAAAGTTAGTAGTAGTCCCACCAGAAAATTCAAATTTTAAAGCTGAAGAAAATATAATTGTGGGAAATGTTGCTTTATATGGAGCAACATCTGGTGAAGTATATATTAACGGTGTTGCTGGTGAGCGTTTTGCGGTAAGAAATTCTGGAGCAACTGCTGTTGTTGAAGGTGTTGGCGATCATGGCCTTGAATATATGACAGGGGGTCTTGTAGTTGTGCTTGGCGAAACGGGACGAAATTTCGCAGCCGGAATGTCTGGCGGAATTGCTTATGTCTATGATCCAAACAATCGCTTATATGCTCGTATTAATAAAGAGCTAGTATCATATACTACAGTGACTAGTAAATATGATGAAGAAGAATTAAGAAGAATCGTTCAGAAACATTATGATCACACTAGATCTAATGTTGCTAAGAAGATTTTAGATAATTTTGGTGAACAAGTATCATTATTTAAAAAAGTTGTACCACACGATTATAAACATATGATTGAGTTGATTAAATATTATGAAAAACAAGGCTTGAGTAGTGAACAGGCTAAAGTTGAAGCATTTAACGAAGCTAGAAAGGGGGCATAACCATGGGTAAACCAACTGGATTTTTAGAAATTGACCGTCAAGTAAGCAAAGCGGTTGAACCAAAGAAAAGAATTCAAAATTTTAATGAGTTTCATAAGCATTTAAGTAAAGATGAACAGGCTTGTCAAGGAGCGCGTTGCATGGATTGTGGTGTACCGTTTTGCCAGTCTGGAAAAGAACTAGAAGGTATGGTTTCTGGCTGTCCGTTAAATAACTTGATTCCTGAATGGAATGATCTTGTTTATCATAATAATTATAAACAGGCACTAAGCAGATTATTAAAGACTAATAATTTTCCTGAATTTACTTCAAGAGTATGTCCAGCATTGTGTGAGACAGCTTGTACATGTGGATTAAATGGTGAACCTGTAACTGTTAAAGAAAATGAACATGGGATAATTGAGGATGCGTATGCTAAAGGTTTGATGAAACCTTGTCCACCAACTCATCGTATTGACAAAAAAATTGCAATTATTGGATCAGGACCTGCAGGTCTAGCCGCAGCTGATCAATTAAATAAGCGCGGTTATCAAGTAACAGTTTTTGAACGTGATGATCGAATAGGGGGATTATTAATGTATGGTATCCCTAATATGAAATTAGAAAAAAGTGTTATAGATTGTCGCATCAGTATCATGAAAGCTGAAGGTGTTACTTTTAAAACTAATTGTGCAATTGAAGATAGAAAACAGGTTAAAGAATTATTAGATAATTTTGATCGCGTAATTTTAGCTTGTGGTGCTCGTAAACCGCGAGATATTGATGTTCCAGGGCGTAAAGGTAAAGGAATCTTGATGGCTGTTGATTATTTAACGGCTGTAACTAAGTCTTTATTAAATAGTGATTTAAAAGATAAAAATTTTGCTTCTACAAAAGATAAACATGTACTTGTAATTGGTGGGGGAGATACTGGTAATGATTGTGTTGGTAGTGTGATTCGTCTAGGCTGTAAAAGTGTTACTCAATTAGAAATGATGCCTGAATTACCTGAAATTAGAAGTGAGAATAATCCTTGGCCACAATGGCCAAGAATCAAGAAAACAGATTATGGTCAAGAAGAAAGTATTGCTGTTTTCAATCAGGATCCACGTATTTATCAAACTACTGTTAAAGAGTTTGTTTTAGATAAAGATGGACATGTAAAACAAGCGGTAATTGTATCGTTGGAGCCAAAGGAAAATAAAACAACTAAACGGGTAGAAATGGTACCTGTAGCTGGTAGTGAAAAAGTTATTCCTGCTGATTTAGTTTTAATTTCAGCTGGATTTGTGGGATGCGAAGATCATGTTGCTAAAGCGTTTAATGTTTCTTTGAATTCTCGCGGTAATGTTGTAAGTAATCAAAGTTATCAGACGAATATTAAAAATTTATATGTTGCAGGTGATATGCGTCGTGGTCAATCTTTAGTTGTTTGGGCAATTAGAGAAGGCCGAGAAGTTGCTAGAGCTGTAGATATAGATTTAATGGGATATAGTAATTTGTAATTATAAAAATGTCTGTATTTCTTACAGACATTTTTACTTTTATGTTAAAGATGAGATAAATTTATTGCTGCTTAATGGTAAAATTTTATGGAAATCATTTCTATTTAGAGAAGTAGCAATAAATGGGATATTTGTAGTAGAAATAGCATATAATTTTTTACATTTTAAATGAAAGATCGTGTATGGCTTTGTTATTTTATGGAATATCCTAACGATCACATTTCATTAAGTTTACTTGTAAAAAGCAAGAACTATAATCTAATGAATTTAAACTTTACGATAATGTTAAGTTATTGTTGAATTTATATTTATGAAAAGAAGATAATTTGATAAAGCTTAGTATTTAAAAAGATGTAATTCTAATATAGTTTATCTAACTAAGCTAAGAATTACATCTTTTTATTTTTTTATAGTGTTGGAGCGCTATATACGCGATTAGCTAATTCGCTATCAAGCATGTATAATCCTTTAGGATCATTTCCAAATAAATCAAATTTAGTAATCATATCATTAGCATTAGTTTCTTCTTCACCTTGTTCTTTAACAAACCAGTCAAGGAACTGCATCGTTCTAAAATCTTTGATTGAATAAGCAGCATTATAAAGATTATGAATTAAACTAGTTACATATTCTTCATGTTCTAATCCTTCAACCAAAGGATCTTTTAGAGCATTAAGATTTTTATCAGGTTTGTCAATAGCTTCTAAGATTACTCTTTCATTATTGTTTTGTAAATATTGAACAAATAACATCGCATGATCTCTTTCTTCTTGAGCTTGGATATTATACCAATTTGCAAAACCATCTAATCCTTTATCTTTATAGAAATTTGCGAAATCTAAATAAAGATATGCAGAATAAAATTCTTTATTAACTTGATCATTTAATAATTCAACTATTTTTTTATCTAACATTTTATTACCTCCTACCATAAATAGTATAAACTTAAATTTAATTAATGTTAATAGAAAAATGTAAAAAAATGATCTATTATTGATTAGAAACATTTGTAGTTAATGTAAGATCAGCTGTTTTGATATAAAATATTATCTAATCTGATTAGTGCATTTATAATCGAATAAAATTGTTGTAATTTGTCGACTTAAAGAATCTTAAATATATAATAAAAGATTTTTAATTTATAAATGTTAATGTTATAATAAACCATGAAAGAGGGTGTATTTTGATGCCGATTGTTTCTGCAATTACATTTAATTTAAGTTCGATATTTAATGTGGTTAGAACAATTATTGATTTAATTTTAGTCTGGTACGTTATTTATGTGCTGATTTCCATGATGAGGCAAAATATGCGGACAATGCAGCTGTTTAAAGGTGTATTGCTGATTTTAATTTTGAAAATGTTCACGAGTTTATTAGGTTTAAGTGCAATGGACTATTTAGTTGATACTGTACTTACCTGGGGAGTGATTGCTGTTATTATAGTATTTCAGCCCGAAATTAGAGGACTGTTGGAAAAAATTGGAAGAACAAAATTAGAGATAAAGCATGATAATTTGACAGATGATGAAAAAGAGCGACTAATGGATGAATTGGTGAGTGCTATTACTAAGTTGTCGGAGGATCAAACTGGAGCGCTGATTACGTTTGAAAGAAAGCATTCTTTAATTGATTATATTAATACTGGTACAAAAATAAATGCTGATATAAAAGCGGAATTATTTACGACAATATTTTGGGAAGGCACACCGCTACATGATGGCGCAACGATCATAAAAGATGATCGTGTGGTTTGTGCAGCAGCTTTTTATCCTCCGACAAATCAGGAATTAAGTCCATTATATGGAGCAAGACACCGAGCAGCATTAGGAATTAGTGAAATAACAGATTCTTTAACAGTTGTTGTATCTGAAGAAACGGGAACGATTTCATTTGCAACTGATGGAAAATTACGGAAAATTCCTCGTAAAGAGTTACGTGCTTCTTTGGTTAATGAGCTGGATTGGTTTAATACAAAAGAAAAGGATGGTGAAAAAGATGTCAAAAAAGGATAATCAAAAACCATCAATAAAAAAAGATTCTACAACTGACTTTTTTTTAAATTTTATAACTCGTCAGAAATCAGAAAATAAAAAGGACGATAAACCAGTAGTTAATAAGGTTAATGAAGATTCATTTAATGTAAAAGATAAAGCTTTTGGAATAGTTTACAAAACAGTCAATTCTTTAAATGTTTTTTTAGATCGGATGTTACAATCCAATCTTTCAATGAAAATTTTATCTTTTATTATGGCAATAGTATTACTGTTTACAATAAATGGAAGTATAAATAATATTTTTTCTACCCCTAATGGTGGAGATTACATTAACGATGTAAAAATTGATGTTCAAGGGTTGCAGGATGATTATGATGTTGTAGGTTTACCAACGACTGTAAATGTGGCTTTAGTAGGTCCATCATTAGATATTTACACTGCCAAAATAGCTAAGAATTATAAAATTATTGCTGATTTCTCTGGACTTGGAGAAGGTGATCATACTATCGAGTTAAAAAGTGAGGGCTTTTCTAGCAACTTGCAAGTAATGATCGTTCCGCAAACTGTAAATGTTAAAATTACGCAAAAAATTACAGAAACATTTGAACTGGGTTATAATTTCATTAATGAAGATGAGATGGATAATAAATATTCTGTTTCTGTAGAATCTATGGAACATGAACAAGTTGAAGTTCGTGGTTCGCAAGATACGATCGGTAAAATAAATGCAGTTAGAGCAGCGATTGATTTGAAGGGAGTTAAAGATGATTTTGAAAAAGAAGCAAAAATATATGCGTATGATCGAAGTGGTAAAAAACTTGATGTTGAGATAATTCCTGATACAGTTAAAGTTCAATGTGCGGTTTCTTCATATAGTAAAGAGGTTTCGATTATTCCCCAATATACAGGACAATTTGAAAGTGGATTTGGTTTAGAAAGCCTTACTTTATCTAAAGATAAAGTAAGGATATATGGTAAAGAGGAGTTACTTAATAGTATTGATAGTGTATATGTTACAGTCGATATTTCAGGATTAAGCAGTGATAAGAGTTATACTAAATTAGCAATAACCGGAACCGAAAAAATCAATAAGCTAGCATTTGATACAGTCGATGCAACTTTGCGTGTTTCACCCGCAGTGAAAAAAACAATAACAGATATCCCAATTAATATAATTAATAATGAAAATAATTATAAAGTGACTTTTGCTGATGGACAAGATAAGGTTTCTGTTGAAGTAGAAGCTGTGGAAGAGGAGTTGAATGATGTATCAATTACAGATTTTAATGCAATAATTAACTTGGAAGACTTGAAAAGTGGTACTAATACTGTTAAAGTAGATTTAACTTCGAATAAAGGGTACTTGAGCTATAAATTAGTCTCACCTGAAAAAATAACAATTACTTTAAGAAAATAGGAGGAAAAAGTAATGGGTAAGTATTTTGGAACAGATGGATTTAGAGGGGAAGCAAACGTTGACTTAACTGTTGAACATGCTTATAAAGTAGGGCGCTATCTAGGATGGTACTATTCTCAAAACGGAAAAGCTAAAGTCGCTATTGGTAAGGATACTAGAAGAAGTTCATATATGTTTGAATATGCTTTAGTATCAGGACTTACAGCAAGTGGTGCAGACGTTTATTTATTACATGTAACTACGACACCTTCAGTTTCGTATGTAGTGGCAAGCGAAGATTTTGATTGTGGAATTATGATTTCAGCTTCACACAATCCATATTATGATAACGGAATAAAGATATTAGATGGTAATGGGCATAAAATGGATGCTAAAATTGAAAATCTAATTGAACAGTATATAGATGGATTGATTGATGAATTGCCATATGCAACAAAAGATGAAATAGGATGTGCTTTAGATTACTCAATGGGGCGAAATCGTTATATTGGCTATTTAATGTCTATTCCAACGAGAGCATTTAGAAATTATCGAGTTGGACTGGATTGTGCCAATGGAGCAAGTAGTGCAATTGCAAAAAGCGTTTTTGATGCTTTGGGAGCTAAAACATATGTAATCAATAGCGATCCCGATGGTTTAAATATCAATACTAATTGTGGTTCAACGCATATTGAAGTATTACAGCAATATGTTAAAGAAAATGCTTTAGATATTGGTTTTGCCTATGATGGTGATGCTGATCGTTGTATTTGTGTTGATGAGTTTGGGCGCGTTGTTAATGGTGATTTAATTTTATATGTTTGTGGCAAATATTTAAAAGATCACGGAGAATTAGCTAATGATACGGTCGTTACAACGATCATGTCTAATTTAGGTTTATATAAAGCATTTGATAAAGAAGGAATTAAATATGAAAAAACTGCAGTTGGTGATAAATATGTTAATGAAAATATGGTAAAAAATGGTCATGTATTAGGCGGCGAACAATCTGGACATATTATTTTTTCTAAACATGCAACAACAGGTGATGGAATTTTGACATCATTAAAAGTAATGGAAGCTGTAATTGAAAGTAAACGAACAATTGCACAATTAATCGAACCAGTTACAATTTATCCTCAATTGATGAAAAATGTTCCTGTTCGTGATAAAAAAGAAGCACAAGAAGATCCTGATGTAAAGGCTGTAATTGCAGAAGTGGAAGCAGCTTTAGGGGATAATGGTCGGGTCTTAGTTCGTGAAAGTGGAACAGAGCCAGTAGTTAGAGTCATGGTTGAAGCTGATAGTGATGAAAAGTGTTTGGAAAATGTAAGTAAAATCGTTAATAAGATGAAGGAAAAGGGATTTGTTATAAAAAGATAAAATAACATAATATCACAAAATATTGCCATATAATATGGCAATATTTTATATATATTAAAAGTGAGGTGAAATACATGCAATTTAAAATAAATATAATCGATGATGAAAAAAATTTAAATGATTTAGTAAGAACCTATTTGGAAAAAGAAGGCTATATTGTGTATTCATTTTATACATATGATGAAGCATTAATGCATAAAAATGATGATGTTCACTTATGGCTGATTGATATTATGTTAGATCGATCAAGCGGTTTTGAATTATTTAATGAGATAAAGAGTATTCGTCCGAAGATGCCAATTATTTTTATGTCAGCTCGTGACCAGGAATTTGATCGAATTATTGGATTAGAAAAGGGGTCTGATGATTATATTACGAAGCCTTTTAATATTAAAGAGGTTATTTTAAGAATTAATAATTTGATTAAACGTTCATATGATGATCCTTCAAAAATCAAGATGGATGGTTATGATATTGATTTAGAAAAAAGAAGAGTTTTTTGTCAAAATGAAGAAATTGTTCTAACGACAAAAGAATATGATTTGTTAGTGTATTTTATTACTAATAAAGGATTAGCTATTTCACGTGAACAAGTTCTTAATAAAGTTTGGGATGAGAATTACTTTGGTAGTGATCGTGTTGTTGATGATACTTTGAGAAGACTTAGAAAGAAAATGCCAGAGATTAATGTTCGTACGATATACGGATTTGGCTATCGTTTAGACTAATGTTAAAGAAATTCTCGCTACAAAAGCAATTAATTATTATTTTTTCATTGATAGCTTTAGCTGTTTTAGTAATATTAGTTCCCCTTATCAATAAAAATTTAAATAATTTAATTGATAATCAAATGTTTCAAGCATTAGAAACAGCACAGCGAGGCTATATTGATTATGGATATAGTCCAATTGAAAAATCATCAGATAAACAAATTTATCATATGAAATATGATGTTCAAAATAACGTATTAATTCCATCGACAAATATAACGTATAAAGAAGCTGAAAAGATAAGTTATGTTTTTAGTAATTATTTATATGAAATGATTGATAATGACAAAGAGAAGATTCAAGAAAAAGGTGACTTTTCTGGAACTACTGTTTATTTTCAAATAGCAAAAGAAGATGCGAATACTTATATTGTTTCTTTAGTTTATAGTGATTACTCAGCTAGCTTGATTTCGGCAATTAGACAGCAGATTATAAATATATTATATATTTCATTTGCAATTATTAGTGTAGTTATCTTTCTTTGGGTCAGCAGTTTAATAAAACCTTTAAAAGCAATTAGAAATTATATAGAAGATATAAGAAATGATAAAGAGAGTGAATTAAAAATAGATCGTGGCGATGAAATTGGCATTGTTTCTAAAGGACTTGTGGTAATGAAAGAAGAAATTGATCGTCAAAGCAAAACTAAAGAAGAAATGATTCATAATATTTCTCATGATCTAAAAACACCGATTGCTTTAATTAAGTCATATTCACAAAGTGTTAAAGATGATGTTTATCCATATGGTGATAAGGACTCATCAATGGATGTTATTATTGAGAATGCTGATCGTTTAGAAAGTAAAGTTAAAAGTTTATTGTATTTAAATCGTTTGGATTTTTTAGGTGATAAAAATATTGATAAAGAAGTAGATATGAAAGCTTTGATTGAACATATAACAGTTCAATTACAAGGAATGCATCCGGAAATTGAAATAGAAACAGATCTGGCGTTTGTTTCTTTTAAAGGGGATGAAGAATGTTGGCGTATTTGTGTAGAAAATATTATTGAAAATGCATATCGTTACGTTAATAGTAAAATAAAAATAACTTTAAAGCAAAATTATTTAGAAATATATAATGATGGTGAACCAATTGATAATGAAAATATTGATGCTTTGTTTAAACCATATGAAAAGGGAACTAAAGGACAGTTTGGTTTAGGATTATCAATTGTCTATAAAACATGTACAATGTATGGGTACACTGTAACAGCAGAAAATAAAGATGTTGGTGTTAGTTTTATTATTGAAAGAAATTTAAATGGATAGCTTAGGCTATCCATTTTATGTTATGATAATTATGTATGGAGGAAGTGGATGGAATTATTATTTAAGCAAAGACTTTTTTATGGTTTTACAGTTATGATGCCAATGATTTACATATTGGTATAATTAAAGAAGAAATATTAACGGTTTTATCAAGATTTAAGATGTTTTTTATATTCTATAGATGTAGTTGATTTATTACCTCCATTATTGATTATTTTAGCTATCGATGTGTAAAAATGCTCAGAAAGGAATTATTAAAATGACTACTGATAAAAATAATTTTGCCCATGGCAGTGTTGTTCGTCATATTGTTAATTTAGCAGGGCCAATGATCGTTGCACAGCTTATCAATGTTTTATATAACGTAATTGATCGAGTTTATATAGGACGAATACCAGGTGTTGCAACTCTAGCAATGGGTGGTCTAGGATTATGTTTGCCTTTAATATCTATTATTATTGCTTTTGCAAATTTATTTGGGATGGGTGGAGCACCACTTTGTTCAATTGCAAGAGGGCAAGGTAAAAATCAAGAGGCAGAAGAAATAATGGCAAATTCATTTGTTTTATTAGTTATCTTTGGAATCGTTTTAATGGTCATTGGTTTTGCTTTTAAAGAAAATTTATTATGGTTGTTTGGAGCTAGTGAAAATACAATAAGTTATGCTAACGAATATATGAGTATATATCTATTAGGAACGGTGTTTGTTTTAATTGGTTTAGGTATGAACAGTTTTATTAATAGTCAGGGTTTTGCCAAGATTGGAATGTTGACAGTACTAATAGGAGCTGTAATTAATATTATTTTAGATCCAATTTTTATTTTTTCTTTCAAATTAGGTGTTCAGGGAGCTGCCCTAGCGACTATCATTTCTCAATTTATTTCTGCTTTTTGGACTTTATATTTTTTAACCGGAAATAAAACAATACTAAAGTTAAAAAGAAAAAATATGTTTTTACAGAAAAAATATGTAACAAAAATATTTTCTTTAGGAATGGCAGGGTTTATGATGGCCATCACTAATTCTATTGTAACTATTGTTTGTAATGCAACATTACAAACATACGGTGGAGATTTATATATTGCAATCATGACAATTATTAATTCAATTAGAGAAGTTGCCTCTTTACCAGGACAAGGTATGGCCAATGCTTGTCAACCAGTATTAGGTTATAACTATGGAGCTAAAGAATATACCCGGGTACTACAAGGAATCAAGTTTGTAACTTTAAGTGCCTTATCAATGATGCTGGTACTTTGGTTTGCAATAACAGTTTTTCCTGATTTATTTATTAAAATATTCTCTCATAATCAAGAAATAATTAAGGATGGGATAAGAGCATTAAGACTATATTTCTTTGGCTTTTTTATGATGGCTTTTCAAATGGTAGGACAGGCAGTAGCGGTTGGGTTAGGTAAAGCAAAGCAGGCTATTTTCTTTTCTGTATTTAGAAAGGTTATTATTGTTGTCCCGTTAACAATTATTTTACCAATTTACATGGGTGTAGATGGAATTTTTATCGCAGAAGCAATTAGCAATTTTATTGGTGGTGGTGCTTGTTATATTACAATGTGGCTAACGATCGGTAGAAATTTAAAAAAACAAGTTTAATAATTTTTAAGTATAAACCAGTTTTTGTGATAAAATCTTAATATTATTTATTAAATGATACTGTATTTATTAATAAATTATTTAATATTTTATTATTACTTTATTTATGATAATATATAAAGTAGTAATAACAAGATTGTGGGGAAGAAAAATTATATGGTTAAAATAGGGATAGTAGATGATGAACAAATATTTTGTGAGATGATAAGAGACATTTTATTGCAAAAATTTGATGATATAAATATATATACATATAATTCAGTAAAGCAGTTAGATGAGGATTTTGATTTTATATTAATGGATATCAATATGCCAGATACTGATGGGATTGAATATGCTAAAAAGAATGAAGATAAAAAAATAATATTTGTAACTTGTCATGATAGCAGGTGTAGAGAAGCATTTGGACCAAATATTTATGGATTTATTGATAAAGGTAATTTAGAGACAGAATTAGTTGAAAATATTTCAAAAATGATTGCGAGAATTGAAAAAAATCGTATTACAGTTGAATTTAAAACAGGTAGAGAAAAAATTAAGATAAAAATAAGCAAGATCATATATTGTACATATCTAGGAGATATGTACACTGCTATAACGATCGATAATAAACAAATAGTAATAAAAAATAAATCTTTTAAGGAAGTATTAGAAATTTTAGGTGATGATTTTATAAGAATCAGTCGAAGAACAGCTATCAATAAAAATAAAATCTCTAATATATCTGATAAAGGTATTTATTTAAAAGGAGAAAAAAGATTATTAAATGTAAGTCGGCGACAAAGAAAGATAGTATTAAAAGCTTTTTTTGAGAGTTTTATGAATGATTGATTAAATGATTTTATTATAACGATTACCATTTAATTGTATTTTTGACCGTTAGAACAGGGAAGCAACAATTCCCTGTTTTTTTATGTTATAGTGTAATAAAGAAGGGGAATGATGTAAAAAAATTAGCGATATAAATAGTGAATTTTTAAATTATAAAAATTAAAGATTGTCATTATAAAATGTATAGTTTATAAATATTTAATTAATTAGATAAGTTAGGAGGCGAAATATTTATATCATAATTATTAAATAGCGAAGTATGTATAATTGTAATAGGTAACTATATAATAGAATATTTGTGAGTATACAAAAGATAGATTTTTATTACATATTGATAAATTACGAAGTATATCGTTAATATTATTTTTATTATCCCATAATACGAGGAGAAATGGGTAGAACGATTTAAAATAATATATTTAAAATAGTAGATAGGTGAGTGAATTTATGAAAGTTAAACTTATAAATAAAAAGGTGGCGATAGGATTATTGCTTATATTACTGATTGTTGGTATTAAAATCTATAATAGTATGCCTGCAAATGAAATTGATAAAAGTTTATGTCACTTTCAATATGGTGTTCGTTATGGTCTTGATGCTCCGGATAATAAGCATACTGTGATGGTAGATATATGTAAAGAAGATAAAAGTAGTAATGTATCATATATAAAGGGAGATTTGGCGGTTTCAAAAGATCGTGTTTATCACGTTTTAAAAACTATTTATTGGCAAAAAGTAGCAAGCAGTGAAGTATCAAATGGTTTAGATGGTGACGACTATTGGGAAATGTGTGATGTTGAATGGATAGATAATCAACATATTCAAATCAATGGTAGAGTTGTTGATATTTATAAAGGTTATGATTATCGTGATAAGAAAAACTGATGATAATTAAACAGATAGAACATAATTTCTATCTGTTTTTGATAAAACATAAAGAGATGATAATGTTAATAATTAATAAAAATTGATAATATTTTATTTAATGGTTAAATAGTTTTTATTGTTAGTAATATCGTTATTGAAATTGTATTTTTTGGGATTTGACTTATTATATTTTTAATAGAAAATAATTTTATATTAATATGTCGAAGGATAGCTATTAATAAAAATAAAATTTCTAATGTATTTAGATAAAGGTGTTTATTTAAATGGAGAAAAAGATTATTTAATGTAAGTTGGCGACAAAAAAGATAGTATTAAAGGCTTTTTTGAAAGTTTTGTAAATGATTGGTTATATAACGATTACCGTTTAATTGTATTTTTGACCGTTAGAACAGAGAAGCAACAATTCTTTCTTGTTTTTATGTTATAGTAGAAGTATAGAAGTGATTATATAAAAAATTAATATAAACTATGGAATCAAAGAAGGTTATTATAGTTACTACTGTAGGATCTTTGAAAGCTGAAGATTTAATTAATCAATCAGATAGTTAGGAGGTAAAATATTTATAATATCAAGATTTATTAAATAATAAAGTATATATAGCTATGATAGTGACTGTTATAATAGTAAATCTAAAAATAAATTACTTTATTTTTGGTTTACGATAAATTATAAAAAGAAGTAAAATATATTATCACTAACCTGCTATATGTAGCATTAATAACATTGATATGTTTAAAGACTAAATTTTTTAAATATGATGATGTCATTGTAAATTATGAAAAAATTTAAATAATAATTAATTACTTGTTCAATTAACTAGAGCAGATACCTTACAATATTAAACCAACAGATCATGTTTACCTAAAAACTTGACCTATTCTATTATTATAGTAGTTAGCGGTTATTCTGGATTCCCTAGTTAGGCTGTTGAAGCATGGATAACTGCTGAAAAAATTTTATGAAGTATATGATTCAACGGGATATTTCTTGGATACAACAAAAACAGAAGCAAAAATTAATGGAAAAAGGCAATTGGTGGATACACAAAAAGGAAACTATACTACATTATATCCTGGATAATAATTATCTTAATTAACGGGGAGATTACAAATGAAAATTTATAAGAAGGTTGAATTTTATATATTATTAATTTTAGGTGTCACATTTATAATTTTGATGTTTAAAAAAGCTTTATTGGAAGCAATAGTTCTCATGTTTTTGTTTATTTCGATGGCTATTAAAGATATATGTATTAATGTAAAATTAGATATAGATAATGAAAGAGTTAGAGCAGCTGTTTGGGTTTTATTTAATGATATACTTGGTATATGTTTAACAATTTATAACTTTATTTTTGGGGAGCTTATTATAGGGATAGTGTTAATAATTTTTATTTTGGTAATTACTTATCAAAGTATCATGATTTTAAAAAAATAAAGTAATGATCAAAAAATCTTATAGAATAATATTAATTAAATCAATCATATCTGTTTTATCATAAACAGATTAAGAAAATGGGGTGAAAAGCGATGAAAAGACAACTGATTATTTTATTGGGAGTTTATGTTGTATTTATGATTAGCGGTTATTTTTGGTGTTTATTAAAAACAGATTCTATTAATCTAATAGAAGTTTTTGTCAAAACGGCTTTATGGTCTATTTTAGGATATGGTTTGTGGTTTATACTAGTTATTTTAGATAGAACTAAAGTTTTAGGTAAATTGATTAATAAACTTGATGTTTTTACACCATATATTTTATATGGCTATTTAATTTGTTTTTTGGTTGAAGCATTTATTGGACTTTTAATGGTTGTTTTCTTTAAGCGTTTTGATTATTCGTATACTTATTTTGCGATATTAACTGTCTTACATGCGACAAAGCTTTCTAAAAAGATAATTGATCGTTATCACTATAGCTAATGACATAATGAGGGAAAGATTGTCAAAAATTTATGATTTTAATAGATATGTTTTATAGTTTAAATAATGATTTGTTATTATTAGGGGAATGATCTTGAATTGGTATTTATGGATTAATAAAAAAGAATAAATGATTTAAAACATCTTCTTATTGACAGAAGATGTTTTAATTTGTGATATTTTTAGTTAATGATATAATCTAAAATTGTTGTGATATAATAAGTAAGTTCATGAATAGTTAATAATAAAAAAATATACTATGACATAGAAATTGGGGTGCTTATATGAAAAATAAATTTTATCAATTTATGCAAGGTAGATATGGTAGTGATCAATTAAATAGTTTTTTAATTATTATCAGTATTATTTGTTTTATTATTAATATTTTTATTAGTAATATTGTTATTGAAATTGTATTTTTGGTAATCTGGTTTATTGTACTTTTTAGAATGTTCTCTAAAAATATATATGCAAGAAATCAGGAAAATGAAAAATATTTAAATTTTTTAAGTCCTTTAAATCGTTATTTAAGACTTAAGTTGATGAATCAGCAAGAACCAACACATAAGCACTTTGCTTGTCCTAAGTGTAAACAAATGGTAAGAGTGCCTAAGGGGCATGGAAAGATCGTAATAACATGTCCAAATTGTAAAAATAAATTTGAAAAGAGAAGTTAATTATGTTTGGTTATGTAGTAATAAATAAACCAGAGATGAAATTTAAAGAGTTTGATATCTATCATTCTTATTATTGTGGTTTGTGTAAAACATTAAAAGATAAATATGGGTTAAGAGCGCAGGTTTCTTTAAATTTTGATATGAATTTCTTAGCCATCTTATTAAGTGGTTTATATGAACCTGATACAAAGCTTAAAAATGAACGTTGTATCATCCATCCTTTAAAAAAACATCAGGCACGTTATAATGAATGTGTCGATTATGCGGCTAAAATGACAATCGTTTTAACATATTTTAAATGTGAAGATGATTGGCTGGATGAAAGAAAGATTAGTCGACAAACATATAAAAAACTGATAAAAAAGGCCTATAATAAGGTTAAAGAAGAGTATCCTGATAAAGTGGATGAAATAGAGAAATGTTTGCATAAAATCAATGATTATGAAAAGCAGAATCTAAATAATCTTGATGAAGTATCAAAATACTTTGGGAGAGTCATGGGACTCATTTGTGCTTATAAAGATGATGAATGGTATGATGAGTTGTATGAATTAGGGTTTTATTTAGGAAAGTTTATTTATTTTATTGATGCTTATGAAGATATTGAAGATGATTTGGAAAAAGAAAATTATAATCCTTTAAAACAAATATATCAGACAGCTCAGTTTGACGAGCGCTGTAAAAATATTTTAGAATTAATGATATCAGAGGCTACGATGGCTTTTGAGAGAATGCCAATTATTGAAAATGCTGCTATTATACGTAATATCTTATATAGTGGTGTATGGACTAAATATGAATTGATTAAGAAAAAACGAATGGAAGGTAGGAAATAATGGATCCGTATCAAATATTAGGGATAGATCCCCAAGCAAGCGATGATGAGGTAAAAAAAGCGTATCGAAAATTGAGTAAGAAATATCACCCTGATGCTAATATAAATAATCCTAATCAAGCTGCTTATACAGAAAAATTTAAAGAGGTTCAAAATGCCTACAAAACAATTATGGATGATCGTAAACGGGGCTTTACTAATCGTAATTATGGAGGTAATCAAGGTACTGGACAAAGCGGACAATACAGTTATCAGTATAGTGGTAATGATCAGGCTGCTTTTAATGAAGCTGCAAGTTTTATTAATGCCCATAGATATCAAGAGGCGCTTAATATATTGAATCAAGTAAGAACGCGAAATGCAATGTGGTTTTATTATAGTGCAATTGCTGAAAATGGCGTGGGTAATAATATTACTGCAGTTGATTATGCGCAAACAGCAGTACAGATGGAACCGAATAATATACAGTATTTATTATTATTACAGCAGTTAAAAGGTGGTCAAAGACAGTATCAAACAGGCCGCCAAACATACGATTCACCGTTTGGTGATATGACGTTTTGTTATAATGTGATGTTATGTAGTTGTTTATTAAATTGTTGTGGCTGTAGAATTTGTTAAAAGGAGAGAATAAAGATGAGTAAAGTAATTGGAATCGATTTAGGAACTACAAATAGTTGTATGGCTTATATGGAAAATGGTAAAGCAGTTATCATTCCTAATAGTGAAGGTAATAAAACGACACCCAGTGTAGTTGCATTTACAGCAGATGGTAAACGTTTAGTTGGTGAAAACGCTAAGCGTCAGGCAGTAACTAATCCCAATAATACAGTTTCTTCAATCAAGCGTGAAATGGGAACGAATTATCGTAAAACAATCAATGGTAAAGCTTATAGTCCTCAGGAAATTTCAGCAATGGTATTACAAAAGTTAAAGATCGATGCTGAGGCTTTTCTTCAAGAAAAAGTAACTGAAGCAGTAATTACAGTACCAGCATATTTTAATGATGCGCAACGTCAGGCAACTAAAGATGCTGGAAGAATTGCTGGTCTTGAAGTAAAAAGAATCATTAATGAACCAACTGCAGCTGCTTTAGCATATGGACTTGAAAATAGTTATGGTCAAAAAGTAATGGTTTTTGATTTAGGTGGGGGAACTTTTGATGTTTCGATTATTGAAATTGGAAATGGTGTAATTGAAGTTCTTTCGACCTCAGGTGATAATCATCTTGGTGGGGATGATTTTAATGAGTGTGTTGCTAAATATATTGTTGAAGAGTTTAAAAGAACCGAAGGAATTGATTTAAGTCATGATCAGGTAGCGATGCAAAGAATCAATGAGGCTGGTGAAAAAGCTAAAATTGAGTTATCATCAATGGTTACAACAATTGTAAATTTACCATTTATTACTAATACAAATATGGGGCCTAAAAATTTAGAAGTTGAATTAACACGAGCTAAATTTAATGATTTAACTAAGAATCTAGTTGACCGCCTTGTTTTACCAATGCAAAATGCTTTAAATGATGCAAGATTGACTCCTGCAGATTTAAATAAAATAATTTTAGTAGGAGGATCTTCTAGAATTCCGGCAGTTCAAGATAAAATCAAGGAGATAACGGGTAAAGAAGCTAGTAAATCTTTAAATCCTGATGAATGTGTAGCTTTAGGAGCAAGTATTCAAGGAGGTAAGTTATCAGGTGATGTTAGTACAACTGGTAATTTTGATGTGTTGTTATTAGATGTAACACCATTAACGCTATCGATTGAAACAGTCGGTGGGGTAGCTACACCATTGATTGAACGTAATACAACTATTCCTACTAGTCATTCACAAATCTTTACAACTTCTGCAAATTTTCAAACTCAAGTAGAAATTAATGTTTTACAAGGGGAAAGACCGCTTGCTAAAGATAACAAGAGTTTAGGTAAATTTAAATTAAAGAAAATTAAAAGAGCGATGCGAGGAGTACCGCAAATTGAGGTAACATTTGATATTGATGCTAATGGAATCGTTAATGTATCAGCTAAAGATCTAGCTAGTGGAAATATGCAAAGTATCACCATTGAAAATACTTCTAATATGTCTGATGCTGATATTGAAAGAGCAATTCATGAAGCTAAGCAGTTTGAACAGCAGGATGCGCTTACGAAAGAACGTTTAGTTTTTAAAAACGAGGCAGAAAATCTGGTTCTTTCAATTGAAGCTGCTTTAGCTAAAAATGGTAAACAAATTGATAAAGCAACGAAATCGAATATTAAAAATGAACTTGCTAGTTTTAAAAAGTTAACTAAAAAAGTTGATTTTGAAACTTGTGATCAGGCTAAGTTTGATGAAATTAAAAGTGCTAAGATCAATTTAGAATCAGTAGCTGCATCATTATTATCAATGCAATAAAATATTTGCTATAATGTAGCAAGTGGATAAAAGATTCTAGTTTTGTTACTAGAATCTTTTAATTATGTAAAGAAATAATGTATAATGGAAGAAAGAGTATATCTTGAAATAATATCTGGTGTCTTGTTAACTATTTCACTTGACAATGGGTGTGATTTATGGGATATTTTATCTAATGTACAAGAACTTTGAAATGGGGATAGTTAAATGAATAATATTGTTGATGAAATTAAAAAACTAAAAGAAGAAAGAAATGCTGTTATTTTAGCTCATTATTATGTTGATGGAGCAATTCAGGATATTGCTGATTATTTAGGAGATTCATATTATTTATCTAAAATTGCTGTAGATTGTCCACAAGATGTTATTGTGTTTGCTGGGGTTGAATTTATGGGAGAAAGTGCAAAACTTTTAAGTCCTAACAAGACAGTTTTAATGCCAGACAGTGAAGCTGACTGCCCGATGGCACATATGGTCGACGAGTATTTTATTGCGCGAATGCGAGAAAAGTATGAAGATTTATGTGTTGTATGTTACATAAATTCAACAGCAGAAATCAAGACGATGGCTGATGTTTGTGTAACATCGTCAAATGCCAAAAGAATTGTAGAGGCTTTGCCAAATAAAAATATTTTATTTATACCTGATCAAAATCTAGGTAAGCATATTGCTAAGATCATTCCAGATAAAAATTTTGTTTTTTGCAACGGGTATTGCCCAACTCATTATCGAATCAAGGTTGAAGATATTCAAAAGGCTAAACAGCTGCATCCTGGTGCACCAGTGTTGATTCATCCTGAGTGCCGACCAGAATGTGTGGCGTTAGCTGATTATGCGGGTAGTACATCGGGTATTATTGATTATGCTACTAACGATCAAGAACATGATGAATTTATCGTTGTTACTGAAGTAGGGGTAATTCATGAAATGGAAAAACGTAATCCAGGTAAAAAATTCTATCCAGCAACAGATAAATTGATTTGTCCAAATATGAAGAAAAATACGCTTGAAAAAATCAGAGATTGTTTAAAAAATAATACCAATCAAGTTATTCTTGATGATGAATTCATGGTCAAAGCTAAAAAACCATTGGAAAGAATGCATGAACTAGCAAAATAAGAAGGTGGAGAATAATGGATAATAATTTTGATGTAATCATTGTCGGAACAGGAGCAGCTGGGCTATTTGCTGGGCTATGTTTACCACGAAATTTAAAAATTTTAATGATTACTAAAGATAAAATTGAAAATAGTGATTCTTACTTAGCTCAAGGTGGAATTTGTACTTTAAAAAGTGCTGATGATTTTGATGCCTTTTACCAAGATACTTTAAAAGCGGGACGTAATGAAAATAATCCTGAATCAGTTAGAATAATGATTCAGCAGGCACCACAGATAATGAAAGATCTAATGGATTATGGGGTTGAATTCGATCGCGATAGTGAAGGAAATTTGGCTTATACTCGTGAAGGGGCACATTCTGAATTTAGAATATTGCACCATCAGGATGTTACTGGTAAAGAAATCACATCAAAACTAATTAAACAAATTGAATTATGTAGTAATATTACAGTTATTGAAGATGCAACGATGTTGGATATTATTAATGATAATAATAGAGTAACAGGAATTATTATGGAAAATAATAGTGAAATCGTGCAAATTAATGCTAAGGTCGTTATTCTAGCTACTGGAGGAATGGGTGGTTTGTTTGAACATTCTACTAATTTTAGACATATTACTGGAGACAGCTTTGCAATAGCGTTAAGAAATAATATTGAATTAGAGAATATAAATTATATTCAAATTCATCCAACTACTTTATATACAACTAAACCAGGAAGAAGTTTTTTGATCAGTGAGTCAGTTAGAGGCGAAGGAGCTCATTTGTTGAATCCAAATATGGAACGGTTTGTAGATGAGTTATTACCACGAGATGTCGTTAGTAATGCGATAAAAAAAGAAATGGATAAATATAATAGTCCTTATGTTTATTTATCAGTTATGCATATGGATCATGATCAGATTCAAACTAGATTTCCCCATATTTATAAGCAATGTCTTGAAGAAGGTTATGATATGTATCAAGAACCAGTACCTGTTGTTCCGGCTCAGCATTATTTGATGGGAGGAATCAAAAGTGATACTTTTGGTAGAACTTCTATGGAAAATTTATTTGCTGTTGGTGAAACAGCATGTAATGGTGTACATGGAGCGAATCGTTTAGCCAGCAATTCTTTATTAGAAAGTCTAGTTTTTGCTAAAAGAGCTGCTAGAGTAATTAAGGATGAAATCAATAAAATTAGTTTTGATCCACAATATATTGATATTAGTAAATACAACAAAGATAAATTAATGATTGATAATAAAAGAATAATTATGGAAGAAATTAAAAGAAAAGACGGTGAGTTCTATGATAAATGGTGTAAATCTTAAGGTTAATATCGATGATTATATTTTAAGTGCTCTAAAAGAAGATATCACAAGTGATGATGTTACAACTAATGCTGTTATGCCAAAAGCTAAGTTGGGTCATGTTGATTTAATTTGTAAGCAGGATGGGATAATTTGTGGTTTAGAAGTTTTTGAAAGAACGTTTAAGTTATTAGATAGCAATTGTAAATTCACCACTAAATATCATGATGGTGATAAAATAAAAAAAGGTGATCATATTGGTGAAGTAATTGGTGATATCAGAGTATTATTATCTGGTGAAAGAGTAGCTTTAAATTATTTGCAACGAATGAGTGGGATTGCAACATATACTCATGAATCAGTAGAAATCTTGAAAGGTTTTAAAACTAAATTATTAGATACACGTAAAACTACACCTAATAATCGTATTTTTGAAAAATATGCGGTTAAAATAGGTGGTGGAACAAATCATCGTTATAATTTATCAGATGGAGTGTTAATCAAAGATAATCATATCGGAGCAGCCGGAAGTATTACTAAAGCAATTGAAATGGCACGTGATTATGCACCGTTTGTTCGAAAAATTGAAGTAGAAGTAGAAACTCTAGAACAAGTTGAAGAAGCTTTAAATGCTAAAGCAGATATTATTATGTTGGATAATATGGATAATGAGATGATGAAAAAAGCTGTTATCATGATTGGTGATAAAGCACAAAGTGAATGTTCTGGTAATGTTACTAAAGACAGACTTTTAGAAATTGCTAAAATCGGCGTGGATTTTGTTTCTTCTGGGGCTATTACTTATGGAGCACCGATTCTAGATTTTTCAATGAAAAATTTAAAACCTTATTAGATACTGAAGTTTCAGTATCTTTTTTGTTTTAAAGGACATAATTTTATAAGGTGATAAAAATGGAAAATGAATCATATTGGCAAAAAACAGTAAAACTGCCAAACTATCCTAAAATAGAAGCTGATTGTAATTATGATATTGTTATTATTGGTGGGGGAATGAGTGGCATAACTTTAGCCTACCGTTTGAACGATAGTAATTTTAAAGTAGCATTAATTGAAAGTGATAAACTAGCAAGCAAAACAACAGGGCACACGACAGCAAAAATAAGTTATTTACATGATGTTCTTTATGAAGATATTTGCAGTGCTTATGATAAAAGTAAAGCTAAAGAATACTTAGATTCTAATTATGAAGCTTTACAAGAAATCAAAAATATTATTGAAATAAACCAGATTGATTGTGATTTTAAAGAAAATCTTGCTTATATTGAAGCTAAAGATAGTGAAAATAGCAAAAAAATCATAAATCAAATTAAATTATTTAAATCATGGGGATTTGATGTTGTTGAAAATATTACTAATGATGGATATGTATCGATGGGACTTTATCATCAAGCTATATTTCACCCATTAAAATATCTTAAAGGAATATTAGAAAAATGTGATAAAATAGATATTTATGAAAATTCATTAGTGACAAAAAAAGTAATCAAAGATAATGAATTTTATTTAGAAGTCAACAAAAAGAAAGTTCGAGCAAAAAAAATAGTTTGGATGACACGCTATCCACCTAATTTACAAAAGGGCTATTTTTTGAGAATCTTACAAGAAAAAGAACATGTTATTTATAGAGATGGGAAAAGACAAAAAGATAGTATCTTGAATTTAACTACTAATTTTTCTATTCGCCCAGTAAATGAAAATGCAGTTATTGAAATAAATAAAAATTTTACTAGAGATCAATGGCATTGGTATGGACAAGATAGTGTGCCGTTAAGAAAAATACCCTATATTGGTAAAATTAATAAAAATGAATTTATAGCTTATGGTTATAATAAATGGGGTATGACTTTGAGTCATGTAGCTAGTAAATTGATTTATGAGCTGCTTATAAATAATGATAGTAAATTTGCTGCATTGTATGACCCTCATTATGGTCATTATTTACATTTTTACAAAGATATTATTAAATTGGTTAAAAATAATTATCATGGAATGATAAAGAATCGGATTTTAGTATCTAAGGAAGTAAAATTAAATTGTAATCAAGGGAAAGTAGTACGCTATCATGGACATTTAATTGCAATCTATAAAGATAAGCAAGAAAGAGTTTTTTATTTTTCACCTTATTGTCCGCATTTAAAATGTATAATTGAATTTAATGATAAAGATCAAATATGGCATTGTCCCTGTCATGGATCGATTTTTGATTGTCATGGTCATCTTATCAGTGGTCCTGCGACAAAACAATTAAAAAAATATGAAAAACATGAGTCATAAACTCATGTTTAAATTAATTATTACGTGCTTCTTTTCAACATATCTTGATACGAATAAATACAACCGCAATAACTTTGACGATACAAGTGATATTTATCGGCAAAACGAACAGATTTTAAATAGCCATTATTTTTTTTAAAATCACTGAATAAAAACTTTGTTTTTTCTTGATCAAATGAAGCTCCGATCTCATTGATCCATTGACTGTTTTTATGTGGTGAAACACTTAATACCGTAGACCAATATTCGAATTTATTTTTAGAGGCATAATCAAAAGCTCTAGACATCCTTTCTTGATAACAAAGATAACAACGTTTACCTCCTTCAGGTTCATCTTTGTAAATAGCGATTTTTTCAAGATATTCTTTAGGTAAATAAGGATCTTCAATAACTTTGATATGGTGATTAAAGTCTAAATTGAATTGATCAATAAAAGTCAATAATTCTTGATAACGACGCTGATATTCATCATTAGGATAGATGTTAGAATTAGAATAGTATATGGTAATATCAAAAATATCAGCAATTTCTTTAATAACATTACCACTGCAAGGGCCACAGCATACGTGTAAAAGTAATGTTGGTCTTGTTCCTTTTATTTTTTGTAATTCTTCTTGAAATTTTAAGTCATAATTTATTTTCATATGTTGATTATAGCATATTTGCTATTGAAAATTAATGATTAATAAAATTTTAATATTTATCTCTAAAGTAAAAAATTAGAAAGCTATTAATTATTTTTAAACTAAATACGTAATCATTCATTAGATTTTTTAAATCACTTATTTTTTGTTTAAACTGTTCATAATCATTTTTTTAACTAGTTTTCATCACTTGTTTGATAGCGAGCTTCAATAAAATAAATAGTATCTTTTAAAGTTTTTTAGATAATCCATTTCCTGTTTTTCTGATTCATTTGTGGTTCTGTTTAGAATACAGATCTTTCAATATCTCATCTTTATTAAAATGGCTTAATGATCTTGATCATCATAGAGTAGGGATTTTAATAAGCTATTATTTTTAAAGTTACTGTCCGTACTAATACTTTTGGCATTGTGTGTATTGCTTATTTATTTTAAAACAAAAAAATATAATTAGGAGTAGAAATGTAATATTTCTACTCCTGATATATTTATTGTATAAATTTAGATTATAAACATACTATCACCAAAACTAAAGAAGCGGTATTTTTCATTAATTGCTTCTTGATATGCTTTAAATATAAATTCTTTTGAAGCAAATGCACTAATTAACATTAATAATGTTGACTTTGGTAAATGAAAATTAGTAATTAAACAATCGATAGCTTTATATTGATAGCCAGGATAAATAAAAATATCAGTATTTTCATGAGTCGCTTTAAATTTGCCATACTTTTGCATGTTTGCTTCTAAAGTTCTAGTTGAAGTTGTTCCAACGGCAATGATTCTTTGCCCATTTATCTTAGCTTGATTTAATTTATCAGCAACTTCAGGTTCAATCATATAATATTCGCTATGCATATGATGTTCTAAAACATTATCTACTTTTACAGGTCTAAAAGTTCCTAAACCAACATGTAAAGTTACATCAAGAATTTCAATTCCTTTAGCTTTGATTTTTTCAATAATTTCATTAGTGAAATGTAGTCCCGCAGTTGGTGCTGCTGCACTACCTTCAATTTTAGCGTACACAGTTTGATAACGATTTTGATCTTCTAATTTTTCTTTGATATAGGGAGGAAGCGGCATTGTTCCTAATTGATCTAAGATCTCATAAAAAATTCCTGTATATATCATTTTAAATATTCTAATACCTTCATCTTTTATTTCAAGACATTTTGCTTTTAATAAACCATCACCAAAACTAATAATAGTCCCGATTTTAACGATTCTGGCATTTCCGACTAAACATTGCCAAATATCATCACCTTGGTCCTTTAATAACAAAACCTCAACATGACCATTAGTTTCTTCTTTGATACCAAATAAACGTGCCGGAATAACTTTAGTATTGTTTCTTACTAGAATATCACCTGGTTTTAAATAGTCAATGATATCATAAAAATGCTTATGTTCTATTGTTTGTTTTTCTCGATTCAAGACCATCAATCTTGAAGTATCACGTTTATCTAATGGTGTTTGAGCAATCAGCTCTTCTGGTAATTCAAAATCAAATTCACTTAGTTTCATTTTAAAAGGCCCTCTTATATACATCATGACCGTACTTATTTAGAAATTCTTTTTTAAAATCAAGCAGGCGGTCTTCTTTTATAGCTTCTCTAATATCTTTAGCAAGTTCTAATAAGAAATTAACATTATGAATAGATAATAATGTTTTTCCAAATATTTCATCACATTTATGTAAATGTCGAACATAAGCTTTAGTATAATTTTTACAAGTATAACACGTACAATTGGGATCAAGTGGTGTATAATCATATTTAAATTTTTCATTATTAATATTAATTCGTCCCACGCTTGTCATAACTGCACCATGGCGAGCGACTCTTGTTGGTAAAACACAATCATACATATCAATTCCTCTGATGGCACATTCAATTAAGTCGATAGGATTACCGACTCCCATTAAGTAACGTGGTTTATTTTCGGGTAGCCACTTAATTGCATCATCGACCATTTTATACATAACATCTTTAGGTTCACCGACACTTGTACCGCCAATCGAATATCCAGGAAAATCCATCTTAACTAGCTCTTTAGCACATCGTTCTCTTAAATCAGAAAATTCGCCTCCCTGCACAATTCCAAAAAGAGCCTGTTTATCAGTGTTTTTATGAGCATCTTTGCCACGTTTAGCCCATCTTAAAGTTCTTTCCATGCTATCTTTCATATATTCATAAGTGCATGGATATGGAGCGCATTCGTCAAATGACATAATAATATCAGCACCTAATTTATTTTGAATCTCAATTGCTTTTTCTGGAGAAAGAAAAAGCGATCGACCATCAATAATGCTTTTAAATTTAACGCCCTCTTCTTCAATTTTACGAGTATTTCCTAATGAAAATACTTGAAAGCCACCACTATCCGTAAGCATTGGACCATCATAATTCATAAATTTATGTAATCCGCCAGCTTGTTCAATTACATCTTCACCTGGCCGAAGCCAAAGGTGGTAAGTATTGGCAAGAATCACTTGTGAATGCATTTCTTTCAACATCTCTGGGGAAATTCCTTTTACAGTAGCTAATGTGCCAACTGGCATAAACATTGGTGTTTCAACATCACCATGAGGAGTATGTAATATTCCATAGCGGGCACCTGATTGTTTACAAACATGTTTTAATTCATAACTTATTGCTGCCATAATTGTCCTCCTTAAAGCAAGCATTATTATACCTTAATCTTATTACAAATACAATTTTTGTTTAAAAAATAAACCAGTTTGTCTAAACTGGTTTAAATTAATTTCAAATGTTTTAAAGCATGATAAATACCATCATCTTCAATATCTTTAGTAACATAATAAGCATATTTAAATAATTCTGGATCACCATTTTTCATTACAATAGCATGTTTAACATAGCTAAGCATTGGTTCATCATTAAAACTGTCTCCAAAAACATAAGCATCATCTTTCTCTAAATTAAAATAATCTAATAAAAATTGAATTCCCGTTGCTTTAGAATAACCTTTAGGCACTATTTCACCAAAATCTTTATCTCTAGTAATATAATCAAAATCATCAGCAATATTTTTTCTAAACATATCAATATCACTATTTTCATCAAACCAGATAGTGAGTTTATCAAAAGATAATTTAGGATCGTCAAAAGTTGATAGTGTGAATTCAGGAGTGTTTTGATAGCGCTGTTTTATCTCTTTTACTAATGGATGACGAATACGCTGATCAAAGTATATCGAATTAGTTCCTTCTAATACACCATCAATATTAGTTTTTCGAACTAGCTCTTTTATCTCATGACATCGTTTAGGCGATAGGGTATAAGAAAATAAAACTTTATCGTGGTAACGAATATATGTCCCACAACCACAAACATAACCATCAGGATCTAGATCTTTTATGCAGTTATCAATCAGTGAAAATGTTCTGCCTGTGTTGATAAAAATAAGATGGCCGTTTTCTTTAGCTTTTTTTAAAGCAGTAATTGTACTTTCTGGAATTGAATGTGTTTTTTCAGATAACAAAGTACCATCAATGTCAAAAAACATAATTTTATTATTCATATTTACCTCCAATGACATTATTATATAATAATAAAATATAAATTATTAGTCATTATCGAAAATAAAAACATTTTGTTTTAATAGAATAGTATTTATATTAAATATTATATTTAAATAAAATTTATTTTCATACTATTATGTATTAATAAAAATGATGATATATTTCGTATAGTGATATTGTATACAAAAAAAGTGAATTATCATTGTTTTTTTTTGCTAAGCAGGCTACAATATGTAAGTATAAATAATGTAGGGGGAATAAATATGTACAAGATTTTGAAAAAAGAAGTACTGAATGATGTAGTAGAGCTAATGGAAATTCATGCACCATATGTTGCCAGAAAATGTGAACCTGGACAATTTATCATTTTACGAGTAGGCGAAGATGGTGAAAGAATCCCATTAACAATTGCCGATTTTGATCGCGAAAAAGAAACAATTACAATTATTTATCAAATTGTTGGATATTCAACAAAACAATTAGCAAAATTAAATGAAGGTGACGAGTTAACTGATTTTGTAGGACCATTAGGAGTTCCAACGAAGTTTCATGAGGCTAAACATGTAATTGGTGTGGCTGGTGGTGTTGGGAGTGCCCCATTATATCCACAGCTTCGTGAACTGGCTAATCGTGGTGTAGATGTAGATGTGATTATTGGTGGACGTGAAGCGCAATATGTTTTACTTGCTGATGAATTCAGAAAATTTTGTAAAAATGTCTATATCGCTACTGATGATGGATCTTTAGGAACTAAGGGATTCGTTACTACAGTATTAAGTGATTTAATTGAAAAAGGTGAAAGTTTTGATGAAGTAATTGCTATTGGTCCAGTACCAATGATGAAGGCAGTTGTCAATGTAACTAAACCAAAAAATATTAAAACTTCAGTATCATTGAACCCAATTATGATAGACGGGACAGGAATGTGTGGATGCTGTCGTGTTAGTGTAGATGGTAAAATAAAATTTGCTTGTGTAGATGGACCGGATTTTGATGGTTTACAGGTTGATTTTGATGAATTGATGATGCGCCAAAGAATGTTTAAAGAAGAGGAACATACAATTAATGAAAATGCGAATCGGATGTGTAATTTAATGGGAGGTACAAAATAATGCCAAATATGTCATTGACAAAGGTCGTAATGCCTGAACAAGAACCAAATGTAAGAAATAAAAATTTTGATGAAGTTGCATTAGGGTATACCAAAGAAATGGCAATGGAAGAAGCAACACGCTGTTTAAATTGTAAACATCAGCCATGTAAGAAAGGATGCCCTGTTGGGGTCCCTATTCCCGAATTTATTCAACAAGTTGCAGCTGGTAATTTTGAAGAAGCATATAAAATAATTACTAGTGAGAATGCTTTGCCAGCAATCTGCGGGCGAGTTTGTCCTCAAGAAAATCAATGTGAAGGTAAGTGTGTACGCGGAATCAAAGGGGAAGCAGTAGGAATTGGACGACTTGAAAGATTTGTTGCTGACTATCATATGGCCAACGGTAAAGCACCGGAATTAAAAATTGAAAGTAATGGGAAAAAGGTTGCAGTTATTGGTTCTGGACCCGCAGGAATTACTTGTGCTGGAGAGTTAGCTAAAAAAGGATATGATGTAACTGTATTTGAAGCTTTACATAAAACAGGGGGAGTTTTATCATATGGAATTCCTGAATTTCGTTTGCCAAAATCTTTAGTTCAAAAGGAAGTTGATAATGTTGCTGCTTTAGGTGTTAAATTTGAAACTAATGTAGTTATAGGACGTTCAATTACCATTGATGAACTTCAAGAACAAGGATATCAGGGTATTTTTATTGGAAGTGGAGCTGGATTACCACGATTCCAAAACATTCCTGGTGAAAATTTAAATGGTGTTTATGCTGCTAATGAATTTTTAACCAGAGTTAATTTAATGAAAGGTTATGAATTCCCTGATTATCCAACACCAGTTAAAATTACCGATACAGTATGTGTTATCGGAGCTGGAAATGTTGCGATGGATGCTGCTAGAACAGCTAAGCGTTTAGGAGCTAAGAATGTTTATATTGTATATCGTCGTGGAGCTGAAGAAATTCCAGCCCGTGCAGAAGAAGTACATCACGCTAAAGAGGAAGGAATTATTTTCAAATTATTAACCAACCCTGTTAGAATTGAAGGAGAAGATGGTTGGGTTAAATCAATGGAATGTGTAGAAATGGAACTTGGTGAACCTGATGAAAGTGGCAGAAGAAGACCGATAGTAAAAGAAGGTTCAAATTTTATAATTGAAACAGGTACAGTGATCGTTTCGATCGGTCAAAGTCCTAACCCATTGATTAGACAGACAACACCAGGTTTGGATACCCAAAAATGGGGTGGAATCATTGTTGATGAAGAATCAATGAAAACAAGCAAGGAAGGTGTCTATGCTGGTGGTGATGTTGTTACTGGAGCTGCCACTGTAATTCTTGCTATGGGAGCTGGTAAAACAGCGGCTAAAGCAATGGATGAATACCTCAGCAATAAATAAGGATATTAATATAATGAAAAGTGTTTACGGATATCAGTAAACACTTTTATTTGTTTAAAAATTTATGATCGATTAATCATGATCTTCTTCATATTTAATAATTTCTCCAGTAATAGCATCGATATCGATTTCATATTCAATATTACCGTTTTTAATTTCCACTTCATATTTTTGGATACCATCATCAATATCTAATTCACATTTTATTAAATATCCATTGTTACCAACTCTTTCCATTGCAATTCTTTGAGCATCTTCAGTAGAAATAGTAGTTACTTGAGAATTGTTATTTTGTGTTGTTTCATTAGAATTAGGAACATAGTCATTATCTTTTTCATTTTTGATGATTTTTCCAGTATTGGCATCAACTTCAATTTCATATTTTTGATTATCACTAATAATTTCAAAGTCATAATAATCATTACCATCATCACGTTCTTTTTTTGCTTTGGTAACTTTACCGTCAATAGTTTTCAATGCAATTTCCTGTGCTTCGTCTAAAGAAATAGCTTCTACTGAACTATTTGTACATCCTGTTAAAATCATTGTAATAAATAAGATAGTTATTAATTTTTTCATAAGTCATTCTCCTTTAAATTGATTGTAAATTCTGTATATTCATTGATTTTACTAATAACATTAATTTGATAACCATAATAATCGCATACTCTTTTAGCGATAGCTAAACCTAAACCAAAGCTGTTATTGTTTTGAACTCTTGATTCATCAACTTTATAAAAACGATTAAAAATATGATTTATTTTATCTTTATCGATACCAATCCCATAATCTTTGATTTTAAGCTGATTTTCTAGATACTGGATTTCAATTCTGATTTCATTTGGTTTAGAGTATTTTACAGCATTATCTATTAAAATTATTAACAACTGTTTTAAATGCTCTTCATTGATTTTGATTTCTTGATGGGAATCAATCGTGACTGTAAAAATGATATTAGGGTTTAATTTTTTGAAATCTTCGACTGTATCATAAATAATGGGAATAATATCAATTTTTTTATCACACTTAACTTTTATTTCTCTAGTTAAATGTAACAATTCATTGCATAATGTAACTAAACGATCAACTTCTTTACTAGAAACTTCTAGCGATGATGATAAAACATCTGGATCATCTTTTCCCCAGCGTCTCAACATATCTAGATTTCCTTTAATGATAGCTAAAGGTGTTTTTAGTTCATGAGAAGCATCACTAACAAACTGACTTTGTTGATTCAAAGAATTTTCAAGCTGATCTAAAACATCATTAAATTCTTTTCCTAATTGTCCTAATTCATCGTTAGTATCTATTTTTAAGCGATGTTTTAAACCTTCTTTTTTTATTTGTTGAATGCTATTTGTGAAATTTTTAACAGTTTTTAAATAGCGATCACTGATTGTTATACCACAGATAATACTAGATACTAAGGCGGCTAGAGCTAGGATGATCAACAAGATAATGATGATACTGGCAATTGGGGTCATCACTGCTTCGTCCATAGCATAAATTTTACTGATGATGAGAAGATAATAAGCCATATATATAAGTAAGATCAGGCTGAAAAAACTGATAATGATCATAATGATCAATGAAGTAGAGAGGGTTAATTGAAAGCGAAAAGAGCGATTTTTTTTCATACTAAACGATATCCGATTCCGCGAACTGTTTCGATTTTTATATCTGGCAATTTGTTTCTAAGATAGCGGATATAAACTTCTACGACATTGGTTGAAACACTTTTTTCATAGCCCCATACTTCATCTAAAATCGTATCTTTTGTGACAACATTACCACTGTTTTTGATTAATAATACTAATAAATCAAATTCTGTTGAAGTAAATGTAATTTCTTTTTTCTTAAATAATACTTGATGTTTTATAACATCAACTTCAAGATCATTGTGCTTATATTTAAGAACATTGCTTTGAATTTTTACACGCCTAAGTAATGCATTGATTCTTGCTAATAATTCTTCCATTGCAAAAGGTTTTGCAAGATAATCATCAGCCCCGACTTGAAGACCATTAACTTTATCGATTACTTCATCGCGAGCTGTTAACATAATGATCGGTGTTTGTTTTTCTAAACGGATGCGGCGACATACCTCAATACCATTAATTCTTGGTAACATTAAATCAAGGAGGATCAGTTCATAATCTTGATCAAGAGCTTTAGTTAACCCAGTTTCACCATCAAAGGCTTGATCGCATAAATAATTTGCGTGTGTAAGTTCTAATTTTAAAAGATTTGACATGTTTTTTTCATCTTCGATAATTAAAATCATTTGTTATTCCTCCTTGTACTCATAACTTTTAATGGTTCCATCTTTAGCATCAATAACTACTTCGATTATTTCTTGATTAGAATTTTTGATTTTTAATTCATAATAAGTTTGGAGATTTTCGTATTCAATATTTGATGAGACAATTGTTCCCGGAAACCTATTTAGAGCAATTACATGAGCTTGATTTTTTGAATATTCAATGTTTTGTAACGTCACATGGAGGATATAAATACCAAATATTATAATCATCAGAATTATTATGGAAATAGTTAAAATTATTTGTTTTTTATACTTTAGAAATGTTTGCATCTTTATTTCCTCCTCATGTATATAATACCTTAATTTTTAATTTAATGCCTTAAAGTTTGATAATAAATAAATAAGAATTTTCTCATATTTCTTGTTATAATGGTAGGGGAGGTAATTATGAAAGTATTGATCATATACTGTCATCCAAGTAATAATAGTTTTACTTCAAGGGTGAAAGATGAATTTATTAAAGGATTAGAGATAAGTAATCATGAATATTGTTTATTAGATCTATATGATTTGAATTTTAAAGAAACATTTGGTGAAGAGGAATATTTAAGAGAAGCATTTTATAATGATAAATTAGATATTCCTACTGATGTAAAAAAACAGCAGCAGTTAATTAATGAAAGTGATGCTTTAGTATTTATTTATCCGGTTTTTTGGACTGAAGCACCAAGTAAGTTAGTGGGCTGGTTTCAGCGGGTTTGGACTTATGGTTTTGCTTATGGCAGTAAGGCAAAAATGAAGCAGCTGGATAAAGTATTGATGTTAGTGACGATGGGTGGAGATTTAACTGAAAAACTTCGTCAAAAACAGGTAGAAGCAATGAAAACCGTAATGTTAGGGGATCGTATTAATGATCGAGCCAAAGAAAAAGAAATGATTATTTTTGATCGGATGTCACGAGATTATCCTGATCGCGAAGCTAATTATGAAAAAAATTTAAAACGTGCTTATCAAATAGGAAAAGAGTTTTAAAAATGTATCTGGAACGAATTAAAGATATAGTAAAAATACTAAGGTTAGGATCAAGAAAGTTTAAGTGTAGTGACTAGCAAGCTGTTTATAAATATGGAAGTACTCTTAGAATGCTAAAATATTTTGAATGAACTGGAGTAACAACTAAATAAGAAGCAGTAGTATTGATGCGTATTATTTGAGTCATGCCGGTATTTATAAAATTGTTTTAAAGTATGTATTGGAACAATAGATATTAAACTGAATAAAGCAGGTTTTGTGGCTTTGAAACTAAATCGAGTTGAAGCACTGCATGATAAAATTAACGAAGTTTTTAGTAGAATAATGATTTGGGTTATTGCAATCCAAAGTTGCTGAAAAATTGATAAAGGCAACGGTTTGTTGGTAGTAATAAGATGCTTACTCATTTAAGATATGCATGAGGTGATAAAAATAGGTTTAAGTAATAATTTAAAAAAGGGGTTATCTCAAGAACGGTTAGCCAAGCAGTTAAATGTATCGGGACAGGCAGTATCTAAATGGAAAAATGATAGTGGTTTGCCAGAAATGGAAATGTTGATTTTTTTAAGTAAAATATTTAGCTGTACAATAGATGATTCTACCAGTAAGCAAGAATATGAAAAACATTATAATTTAATGGCTAAAGCGTATGCTTTTGGGACAGTTTTTATTTTACTAGGAATTTATGTATACCTATTTACAGAGATTTATTTCCCGGAAAATACTAAATACGAGTTTGTTTGCCAAATTTTACTATTATTCTTTGTTTTGATAGGGGTAATATGTTTTGTTTATTTTGGAATGATAGACTCACATTTTGAAAAGCAAAAAATTGAATTAAAGGATTTTTTTAGTGAAAATGAACAGAGTGAGTTTAAACAAAAATATTCATTAGCCACAGCTATATAGGAATAATTATTTTTGGAATTATTATGCAAATATTAGTTGAAAATATTTATAATGAAAACTTGGCTAATGTTTTATTCATGATTTTAATAACAGCAGCTATGGGGATATTTGTATACTTTGGTACGCTTAAAAACAAGTATGATCAGGTTAACAATATTAAAATAAATAAGAACCAAAAAATTTCAAAATATTGTGGTATTATAATGATGCTCATAACAGTAATTTATTTAGGCTGGTCATATGTTTGTAGCGCTTGGCAGATTTCCTGGATAGTTTATCCAATTGGGGCAATGATTCGCGACATGATTAGGTTGCTTTTTGAAGAAGAGGGTTAAAAGAGAAATTATTTTAGTATTATTACAATGATAATTTATTTGTCAAAAACTATATTTTTTATTATCATGATAAAAAATGCTACTAATTTATTTATAATTCGTGTATAATTGCAGTGAAGAGGAGTGATTAATAAAAATGTATAAATATTTGGAACCATATGCTGCAATGACAGAATTTTTAGGTAAAGCTTTAGGTGATAATGTAGAAATAGCTCTACATGATCTAACTTCTAAAGAACAAGAAATAGTTGCAATTGCAAATAATCATAATTCTGGAAGAGAAATCGGTGCTAAGTTATCAAATTTATCGTTACATTATTTGGAAGAAAAACAATATTTGAACCATGATTATGTATTGAACTATAAAACAACTGGGCCTGATGGTAAATTAATGCGCTCAGCAACATATTTTATTAAAGAAGATGGTAAAGAAATGCCTGTAGGAATGTTATGTGTTAATGTAAATATTTCTGATTTAGAGTATTTGACATCAACGATCAAAAAGATTTTAGGAATTAAAGATGAAAAAGATCTTGAATTTAGAATGGATAATCCAGTTGAAATCTTATCTTCTCCTTTAGATGAGATGATCGATATGTATATAAAAGAATGTTTGGAGAAGATGGGATTCCCAAGTTATTTTTTAGCTGAACGTTTAAATGTTGATGAAAAAATAAAAGTCGTTAAGTATTTACAAGAAAAAGGAACATTTAAAGTAAAAGGTGCTATTGTGCTGGTTGCAGAAAAATTAGCCGTTTCAGAACCGACAGTATATCGTTATTTAAAAAAGATGGAAAAATAGGAGGTTAAAATGAAAGAATTAGTTTATGTAAGTGGTCATAAAAATCCAGATACAGATTCTATCTGTTCAGCGATTGGATATGCGTATTTATTAAAAGCAATCAATCGTTATAATGCAGTTCCCGTTAGACTTGGTGAAATTAGTCGTGAAACTGAATATGTTTTAAAAAGATTTAACGTAGAAATTCCGGTACTGCTTAAAACAGTTAAACAAAAAGTTGAAGATTTAAATTATGATAAAGTAACTGTTTTTTCTAAAGAATTAACACTAAAAACTGCATGGTCATTGATGAAGCAGCAAAATGTAAAATCAGCACCGATCTTGGATGATCATGGGCAATTATTAGGCTTATTGTCAACTTCTAATATTGTTGAAGGTTATATGGAAAAATGGGATAGTAGTTTATTAAAAGATGCCCATACGCCAATTGAAAATGTTATTGATACTTTAGAAGCATCAGTCCTTTATCTAAATCGTGATCTAAGATTTATCGAAGGTGATTTACATATTGCGGCAATGCGTGGTGAAGAAGCTAAAAAGCGTGTTAAACCAGGTGATATTGTCATTATTGGTGGAGATCGTGATGATGCTGTTAATTCTATGATTGATGCTGAAGTTTCGTTAATCATTTTGACTGGATCTTTGGATGTAGAAACAGAAGTACTAGATAGATTAAAGGAAAAAGGAATTAGTGTTATCTCAACACCATTTAATACATATTTAACATCACAACAAATTATTCAGGCAATCCCAGTTGAATATATTATGCAAAAAGGTGATTTAAAGTTATTTACAACTGATGATACTTTAGATCATGTTAAAGAAGTGATGAGTGAAACGAGATATCGAAGCTATCCAGTATTAGATTTAAATAATCGTTGTGTTGGAAGTATTTCACGTTTTGCTTTATTAAAAGGCTTAAGAAAAAAAGTTGTTTTAGTTGATCACAATGAAAGAGGACAGTCAATTCCAGGTATTGAAGAAGCTGATATTCTTGAAATTGTTGATCATCATAGGGTAGCGGATATCCAAACGATTGGTCCTTTATTGTTTAGGGGTGAACCTTTAGGGTCAACAGCTACGATCGTAACAAAGATTTTTGAAGAAAATGACATTGAAATTCCACAATCAATTGCTGGGATATTATTGGGGGCTGTGGTTTCTGATACTTTGTTATTTAAATCACCTACGTGTACTCCTGTTGATACAAAAATAGCACGTAAATTAGCTAAAATCGCTGGCGTTGAAATTGAAGAGTTTGCAATGGAAATGTTTAAGGCAGGTACTTCATTAGTTGGTAAAACAGTAGAAGAGATTTTTAATCAAGATTTTAAGAAGTTTCCATTTGAAGAAGGAACTGTTGGAGTGGCCCAGGTTAATTCAATGGATATTGAAGGATTCTTGCCATATAAAGAAGATATGTTGAATTATATGAATAAATTTGCGGAAGATAATAACTTGGATTTCACGTTATTATTATTGACAGATATTATCAATGCGAATAGTGAAATTTTTGTTGCCGGACCTAAACCTCAATTAGTGGAACAGGCATTTGATGTTACTCTAACTGATTATCAAGCGACATTAAAAGGAGTTATTTCTCGTAAAAAACAGGTAGTTCCTGCGATTACTGCGGTGATGAGTAAATAAGATGAGATTAGATAAATTTTTGAAAGTTTCAAGAATTATTAAAAGGAGAACATTATCTAAAGAAATAAGTGAAAGTTCAAGAGTCAAGGTTAACGGAAAGGTTGCTAAACCTAGTACAAGACTTAAAGTTGGTGATGAAATTGAAATTGAATTTGGCCGTAGTTTATTAACTATTAAAGTTAGAGAGTTACGAGAACATGTATTAAAAGAGGATAGTGCGATGCTTTATGAAATAATTAAAGAGGAAAGAATAGATCGAAATAATCAAGGGCTGTAACGATTGATCAGGGTCAAAGGGACTCTAAATCACTCAATTTCTGTTTATAGTTGAAAAGTACCATTCAATACCTTAGGGTCAAGAATGGTACTTTTAATATGCCAAAATAACTATTTTATTAATTATTATCTATTTTTTTATTTAAAGAGTTCTTGGTAATACAATGCATAGTATGATTTATTGATTTTTTTATTAAACATGAAATATTTGTGTGATAAAATGTTAATACCAGTTATATTAATAAAAAAGGAGGTGGATAAAATATATTAATAGTGGTAAGTTAAGGAAAAATGATCAATGCATAAAAATGATAAGGAGGACGAAAAAAATGAAAGGATCGAAAATATGGAAATTGTTGATATTTGTTTTAACATTCTGTATGACATTTGCTGCAGCTCCACTACCAGTAAGAGCAATGGATAATGAAGTAGATAGCTTAGTTGCAGAATGGAACTTTGATAATGATGATAATACCATTGTTGATGTAGATAACAAATATCAAGCACAAATTACAGGCGTAGTTGAAAAAATTGATAGTTTTGATGGGCAGGGGAAAGCCTTGCATTTTATGGGAAATGGTTTTATAAAAACTAATGCACCAGATGTTTCTGGAGATTGGACGATCAGTTTATGGGTCAAAAGACAAAATAATACAGCTTATTCAACATCTATCTTATTTGGTGGGAATAATACAAAAAATACAATTAGATTAGAACAATACAACAACTCAAAACAAGTTGGTATATCTATTCCCGGTGTAGCAGATTATAAATTTGGTTACACGGCTCCAGAAAATGAATGGCATCAATTGACATTTACTGGAAATAGCACGGCTGGTGTTTCGTTATATGTAGATGGGGAATATCAATCTAATATCTCAGCGTATATTGATTGTCCAATTGCTTATCTTGGCTCAGATTATTCACGTGATGCAAGTTACGCAGGAAACTTAAGAGCCGATGTTGATAATTTAAAATTATTCAATAAAGCTTTAGATGCTGATACTATCAAAGACATATATTATGATTATGTAGAAACAGTAAGTAAAGATACTTTAAAAGCTGAGATTGATGCATCAGAGGGATTCAGTCAAAATCAATATACTGAAAGGTCTTGGAATAGATTCGTTACAGCTTTAAAAAATGCAAAAATAGTTTATGAAAATGATCAAGCAACAAAGAGTAAGATTAATTCTGCATACAATGAATTAATTGATGCTAGAGAGGGATTGATTGAATCATTAGCAGAAAACCAATTACATATTGCTTCGTTTAATATTGCTGCTAATAGACATCCAAATATTGAAGCGATTTCACAATTGATGGAAAAAAAGAATATTACAATTGCTGGTATTCAAGAAGTTGATGTTAATACTTCAAGAAATAACTATGACATGGTACAAAGTTTTATAGATCAAGGATACTACTCTGATTCTCATTTCCAAAAAGCAATGGATTTTGGTGGTGGGCAATATGGAAATGCCATTCTTTCAACATATTCATTATCTAACAAGGGTGGAGGATTCTTACCTTGGGAATCTGGTATGGAACAAAGAGCTTATACAAGAGCTGAATTTGAAAAAGATGGAAAAACAGTTGCTTTCTATACGTGCCATTTAAACTATGAAAATGCTAAGATCAGAAAAGCACAAATCGATAAATTATTTGAAACGCTTGAAAATGATCCATGTGAATACAAGATTATTACCGGAGATTTCAATACAGCAGAATCTAATTCAGAATTCTATCCATTTTTAAAGAATTATAACCTAGCTAATGGTAAAGATGACGTATGGATCAATACAGTTTCAGCGGAAAGTGCGGGTGTAACGAGACGAGAAATCGATAATGTTATTACAACAAGAAATATTAAAATTAATCATGTAGAAGCAATTGATGAATCATTATCTGATCACTATATGCTTTATGTAGAGTGTGAAATGTTAGATGAATTGGTTGTGAATACACAATTATTAGGATATACAATCAACGATGCTAAAGCAGTATTAGCAGCAGGAAACTATACTGATGCTTCAAAGAATGTTTTAACAGCATTTGTAAATGAAGCAGAAATAAAAGAATTTGCTACTCAAGAAGAAGTAAATGAATATATTGATAATATTAAAACAGCTATCGATAACTTAAAGGTCAAGGCAGATTATACTTCAGTTAATGAAGCAATCGAAGCAGCTAACGCCTTAACAAAAGAAGATTATGTTGATTTCTCAGCATTAGAAGCAGCAATTGCGGCAATCGTTTTTGATTTAGATGAATCAAAACAAGCAGAAGTAGATGCAATGGCAAAAGCTATTGTAGATGCAATGGCAGCATTAATAAAAAAACCAGTTGAAACTGATGTTGACAAATTAGCATTGCAAATTGCTGTAGATTTAGCAAATGACGTAACTGATGAAGATTTAAGTAAAGTTGTCGGAGCGGTGGTTAAAGAATTTAAGATAGCATTAGAAGAAGCTGAAGCTGTATTGGTAGATAGCACTGCAACCCAAGCAGAAGTTGATGAGGCATTTAATCGTTTGACAGAAGCTATGTGGATGTTAGAATTCAAACGTGCAGATGTGGAGCAATTAGTTAGATTCATTAACGATGAAAAAATTGAAGAATTATTGACAAGAGAAAATGAATATATCGCTAGTACATGGGCCTCATTCGCTGAAGCATATGAGGCAGCTAAAACACTTATTAATGATGAAAATGAAATGGATCAAGATAAAGTGAACGTTACTTTTGAAAAGTTAGTTAAAGCATTTATAAACTTAAGATTGATTCCAAATAAAGATAAGTTATCAGAATTAATTGCTAAAGCAGAAGGGTTAGATGCTAAGACATACACATTATCTTCATATGCATATGTTATTAGCACATTAAAATCAGCGAGAGCTGTTTTAGTAGATGACAACGCAACAGAAGAAGAAATTACAGCAGCATATATTGCATTAAATGATGCAATCAAGGGATTGGAAGTTGTAAATAATGCTGAAGAACAAGCAGTTTCAGGTAACGAAAAAACTGTTGTTAAAGCAAATAATAAAACAGTTAAAACAGCTGATAATAGTGCAATAGGATTATTTGGTGGTATGATGATTGCTTCGTTGGCGTGTGTATATTTATTTAAAAAGAGAGAATATTAAGAGATTTAATAAAATTATTTAGTTATTTACTTTGATCAGAAGTTAGAAATAGATATGTTTCTACTTCTGATCATAATTACATGTACTGTTAAAAGTAAAGGGAATCAGAGAATAACACATGATAAGAAATTAAAATTATAGAATAAAAAATGAATCAATTATAAGAACCCAAGCTTGTTACTGAAAAAAGACAATCTATAGTTAGATACCCTTAATGTGCTAAAAAGGGTCTTTTTTATATAATGATTTTTTGAAAACTTGATTTACCAAAGGTTTATTTATAAAGCTAAAATTGTAACGCTTCTAAATAATTTAAAAATCATCAACCCTTTATTAAATGAAAATCTGATTAGATTGGAATAGTATAACTGTTTTTATGTTTATTATGATTGAGAATTTATTGAAATTGGTATACTATATATACAAAGTCGAAAGGAGATTTATATGTACGCAAAAAATGCATGGGAAAAATATAATGAAACACAAATTAAAGAAATAATGGATTTTAATGAAGGATACAAGAACTTTATTACAAAAGGAAAAACAGAAAGATTATGTGTTAAAGAAGCTGTTAAAAAAGCACTGGCGGCAGGATATAAAGATTTAAATGATGTTGATGTTTTAAAACCTGGAGATAAAGTATATGTTACTAATATGAATAAAAATATTGCTTTATTTGTGATTGGTAAACAATCAATTGAAAATGGTCTTAGAATCTTAGGAGCGCATATTGACTCACCAAGATTAGATTTAAAACAAAATCCGTTATATGAAAGTGAAGGCTATGCTTTACTAGATACTCATTATTATGGGGGAGTAAAGAAATATCAATGGGTGACGATTCCTTTATCAATGATCGGGGTTGTGGTGAAAAAAGATGGGACTGTCATAAATGTAAATATCGGTGAAGATGAAAATGACCCAGTTGTAGGAATTAGTGATTTATTGATCCATTTGTCAGCTGATCAGTTAAAAAAAGATGCTGCTAAAGTAATTGAAGGAGAAGATTTGGATGTCACTTTTGCCAGCATGCCATTAAAAGATACTGAAAAAGATGCTGTAAAGGCTAATGTTTTAAATATCTTAAAAGAAAAATATGATTTTGAAGAAGAAGACTTCCTAAGTGCCGAAATTGAAATCGTGCCTAGTGGAAAAGCTCGTGATTATGGAATCGATCGTAGTATGGTCGCTGGATATGGACATGATGATCGTGTCTGTGCTTATACATCGTTAATGGCAATATTAGATATGGATCTTCCTGAATATACTAGCTGTGCTATTTTGGTGGATAAAGAAGAAATTGGTAGTGTTGGAGCAACAGGTGCACACTCATTATTTTTTGAAAATATAATTAGTGAATTGTTATCTAAGCAAGGTGTTGATAGTTTTGTAAAAACAAGAAAAGCATTAGCTAATTCAAAAATGTTATCTAGTGATGTTAGTGCGGGTGTAGATCCTTTGTATTTGAGTGTTAACGATAAGAAAAATGCAGCTTATTTAGGAAAAGGAATAGTTTTTAATAAATATACTGGATCTCGTGGAAAAAGTGGTTCTAACGATGCTAATCCAGAATATATGGCGCAGATTAGAAATATTCTTGATGAAGATAATGTTTATTATCAAACTGCAGAACTTGGTAAGGTTGACCAAGGTGGTGGCGGTACGATTGCTTATATTTTAGGCAACTATAATATGAATGTAATTGATGCAGGAGTAGCAGTATTGAATATGCATGCGCCAATGGAAATTGTTAGTAAAGTAGATGTTTACGAAGCTTATTTAGCTTATCGTACTTTTTTACAAAAAATATAATTAAAAGACCGTTAATAAGATATTTATTAACGGTCTAATTTTTTATTGAATTTAAAAGCTTAAAATAATGAATGGTGGAATAAAAAATTTTAATAATGATGTTATTTACAAAATTTTATAATAATCTTTACAAAACTTAAATAGTTGATTAAGTGTAACTATGATAAATTTATTTAGTACACAAAGTACAAATATATAACTAGGGGAAAATATATGGAAAAAGAAAATAATCGAATTATTAAAGGAATATTGTGCTTAACAGCTTTATCAACACTGCTGCTTAGTCAAAATTTGACTAAAGGATTTGCACAAGGGACTTATAGTGAAATTATAGGTGTAACTCATGCTGAATCTTTTAGCGTTGATAGTTTGACACTGCAGCCTGGTGAAACGACAGCATCGATTAATTTAAACTGGTATGCACCAGCAGGAACGACGGTAGCCAAAATTCAATTTGGTGATAAAACATACGATGTAGCAGCCCAAAAATTGACATCACCAACCGAAGTAAAAAGTGATAAATATACTGATATTGGAAAATTGGTATGTAAAACAACGATCAGTAATTTAAAACCAAATACTAAGTATACTTATTATATTTCAAATGATGGGGGAACGACTTGGTCAAAGGAATATAATTATACAACTCCATCAAGCGATGAATTTACTTTTGGTTTTACAAGTGATCCACAAATAAAAGAAAATAAAGAAACTAATTCTAATGGTTGGAATCCAAGCGATGGAACAAATCAAACTGGCTGGACAACTATGATGAAAACTTTAGAAAAACAAGGTGTTGATTTAGTAGTGTCAGCAGGAGATCAAGTTGAAGATCAAAGCTGGGGAAAATCAAGTGAGTATGAGGCTTTTTTTGCACCAGAAGAAATGACATCAATTCCATACGCTCCAGCTGTTGGAAATCATGATAGGCATTATATGTTTGCAGATCATTTTAATTTACCAAATCAAATGGAATCATTAACTGAAGTCAAAACAACGTTTAGAGGACAAAATAGTGGAACTAGTCAAAGTCACGGAAATTATATTCAAGCTACTGAAAATGAAATTAAAAATAATGCAGCTTCTAATGGAGTGACGCCAAATAGTGATGGTCAATATGATTTTAGTGAACGCCGTGATATGGAAACTCAAGGAAATTATTATTATTTATATAATAACGTTTTATTTGTTACTTTAAACACAAGTGCTTATCCTGGCGGTAATGATGAAGAAAATGCAGATAATCCTAATGTTTCAAGTGCCTCTAGAGATAATTCAGAGGCAGAAGCAATCGTCAATAATTTCGCTCAAACATTAAAGAGTGCAACAAGTGAATATAAAGATCAATATCAATGGCTTATTGTCACTCATCACAAATCAACTCAAACAGTTGCTAAACATGCGGCAGATAGTGATATTGAAAATTATGTTGATGCCGGATTTGAAAAGCTTATGGATGAGTATGATGTAGATTTTGTTTTAGGGGGACATGATCATGTTTATTCACGCAGCTATGTTTTAAAAGATGGGCAAAGAAATAGTGAAAGATTAGATACCCTTAATGATCCTCAAGGAACGATTTATCTTACAGGAAACTGCTGTTCAGATATGCAATACTATACACCGTTTGAAACATTAGATAAAAATAATAACGCTGATTATCCAATCTTAGCTAATGGTAAAAGGGGTTCTGCGGCTTATCTAGAAGGAGATTCAATGCCAATTGGAAATCAAGAATGGAATCAAGAGTATAGTCCTAGTTATGCAGTATTTAATGTTGAAAATAATCAAATATCGGTAAAAGTCTATAATCTTGATGGTGATAGTACTGATCCTGATAGTAAAGAAATTGATGCGTTTACTGTTACTAAAAATAGTGACGGTGGTGAAAAAACAACCGGTTATGAAAATAATTCGGCTTTATTAGCACTAGAACAGGCAGCTCGTTATGATTCAGGATCAACTAACAGTGATGGGGGAGTAACTGAAATAGTTGATTATAATACAGTAACAGGATGGGCTTATGCTGTTAATGGTCAAACTGGAAATTTAACAGCAATTGCTCTTAAAGATATTGAAAATAAAGATAAAATAGACTTATTAGATGGTAATGATATTGATATTAGTTCGTTAGTGCAAAGTACTGATTTTACATATGGTGATATGACATCAGTAGCAGTTAGTCACGATGGAACATCATTGGTTGTTGTAATTCAAGGTAAAGAGACTAACGCTAATGGTAGAGCAGCTTTATTTGATTGTAATCAAGATGGAACAATAACTTTAAAACAGTTGTTCGAAGTAGGTGTTCAGCCTGATATGGTTGTCTTTACTAATGATGATGGACAAATTTTAACAGCTAATGAAGGAGAACCTCGAGATGGGTATAGTGGAGCGGTTGATCCTAAAGGCAGTGTAAGTGTTATTAATACTAAGACAAATGAAGTAAAAACGATAGATTTTACAGCCTTTGATAGTCAACGAGATGCTTTGGTAGAAAAAGGAATTGTTTTGAAAAAAGGTGCTTTGCCATCAACAGATTTAGAACCAGAATATATTGCAGTTAGTGATTCTAAAGCATATATTACATTACAAGAAGCTAATGCAATTGCTAAATTAGATTTAAATAGTCTAGAAATAGAAGATATTTATTCAGCAGGATTTGAGGATTATAGTAAAATTGCAATTGATATTGATAAAAAAGATGAAAAATATAATGCGCAAACATATGATTCTTTAAAAGGAATTCGGATGCCTGATGCTATTTCTGTTTACACGGTTGATGGAATCGATTATTTAATAACTGCTAATGAAGGAGATAGTCGTGACTGGAATGGTTATTCAAATGAGATAGAAGTAAATTTTGGTAAAGGAAAAACTTCACCGACTGGTAAAATAACGGCTGATAATAGTGGCTTAACTGGCAAGGTCGTGTTCTTCGATTCTAGTGATTATGATGGTCTTAATAATGAAAATGATTATTTATTTGGAGGAAGATCATCAACGATCTTTAAAGTTGGTGATCAATCATTACAAGAAGTTTATACAACAGGAAATGATTTTGAAGTTAAGACTGCTGCATATCTACCAAATAATTTCAATTGTTCTAATGATACTGTTGCGATAGATGATCGTTCTGGTAAAAAAGGTCCAGAAGCAGAAGCTGTAACAATTGGTCAAATCGAAGATAAAATATTTGCTTTTATTGGATTAGAGAGAATTGGCGGGGTAATGGTTTATGACATTACTGATCCTGAAAAAACAGAATTTGTGAATTATATTAATTCTCGTGATTTTAGCACCGATATTGGTGGTGATGATTCACCTGAGGGGATTCACTTTATCTCTAGTAGTGATAGTATTACAGGAAAAGCACAATTGATCGTCGCTTATGAAGTATCGGGAACAGTAGGAGTTTATGATTTAACTTTACAAAAAAATGATAGTGAGATCATAGAAAGTTTACCTGATTCAACTATTGAAGAGCTGGATAATAATCAAAAACAAGCGGTAGATACGGGAGATTCAAGTAATTTTAGCGTTATGGGAATTTCTTTGGCTGGTACGATTATTATAATGATAATTTTGGACAGGAAAGAGTTAATGGGAAATAGAGATTAATATTTTAAATTATCAGTAACATAAAAAGAATTGATGTAGCTCAATTCTTTTTATATTTTATAAAATATTGTTAGTATGCAAATTTTGGTAAGAAAATAAATAAGATTTTTTGTTGTTAAATATAGTGTTTTGATAAGTAAATAAAATAATAAAAAATAAAAATGTTTACTAAAATTATTATTTGGGTTATAATGGATAGCCAAGAGATAAAGTATGAAAAAATATTGATGAAAAGATGATTAGTTAGCTTATTTAAATAGTTTGATAAATCTAATGATATAAGAGATATAAATAAAATATTTCATATTTTATTTCTGGAAATTAGAAAATATTAATGATTTGTAATAGTAATAAAAAGATTTAGATGATTTTTATTTATTGGAAAATAAAGTAGTTAGTAATATAAAAAAGATTATTTTTAATGTTAGTTAGAATAAAAGTGAGATACTTTTAAATTTTGTTATTTATGCTATAATCGATACTAAGGCGGTGATTAAATTGATGATTGAAATTGTTGATTATAATGAGAGTTGGCCGTTAAAATATGCTGCAGAAGCTAATGATATTCGTAATATTATCTCAAGTAATTTAGTTTCTATTTATCATATTGGCGCTACTGCAATAAAAGGACTAAAAGCTAGAGCGGTTATCGATGTTTTAATTGTCGTTAAAAAGATAGAAGTAATAGAGGAACTAAAAAAGCAGTTTGAAGAGTTGAACTATGTTTGTTGTAAAGACGAATTAAATAGATATTGTTTTAAAAAGAATGATGGTAGTTTTTGTTTATATGTATTTTCAGTGGAAGATGTTAATGAGATTGAAAAATATTTAGCTATTTCTTTTTATTTAAAAGAACATTTAGCAATAGCGTCTGAATATACTGATTTAAAAATGAAGATTGCTAATAAATGTCGTAATGATAAAAAATATATTAAAGAAAAGAATAAGTTTATTACTAAAATAGAAAAAGATGCTTGCAACTGGTATCAAAGTAAAAATATTCATATTGTATAGTGGTTCTTATTTAAAGATTTTTTCATATTATTAACTGGAGGTAATAATATGGAAAATAATAATATACGTTTTGAACATACTCCTTATCATAATGTTTATTTGAAAGATCGAAAGAATATTGAATTAACGGGTGTTAAAAATATTGAAAGTTTTGATTCATTAGAATTTTTGATTGAAACATCATTAGGTTTTTTGAATATAACGGGTAGCGAGCTTTCTCTAACAAGACTTGATCAGGAAAAAAGTGAAGTTAGTATTAAAGGAAATATCGATTCGATATCTTATGTAGCGAATAAAAAGGGACCTAAATCTAAAGAAAGTGTTTTTAATAAATTGCTTAAATAATGGATTTAATTAGACAGATTCAGGGGATTAGTTATTCACTTGTTTATGGATTTGTGTTTACTTTTGTTTACAGTCTTATCAATCGTTTGTTTTATAAATACCACCAATGCATTATTAGACTTTTTTTACAGATTATTATTGGTGTTATTTTTGGGTATATCTATTATCTTGGTTTGCTAAAGATCAATAATGGTGTAATTAGGATATATTTCTTTGTTAGTATGCTGATTGGATATATATTATATCTTAATTATTATAATTATTATATGTTCATCTTGATTGAATTGATTGTAAAAATGATAAAATATATTTTAAGACCGATAATATTTCTTTTTAGAAAAGTTAATGGTATAATAAAGCGGGTAAAGAAGGTGATGAGATGGCCAAAAGAAAAGTTTTCAAAACAATCAAAGGATTCTTGTACATGATTATTGGCTGCGGATTATTGTTGACGTTGTTTAATAGTATGGTAACGGTCTATCAGCACCAAGATGAAATAGCTATATTAAAAAAAGAAAAAGCGGCTGTTACCAAGGAAAAAAAGGCATTAGAAAATGAAATAGATTTATTGAATGATGAGGATTATGTGACTCGTTATGCTCGTGAAAATTATGTTTTTACACGTGATGGAGAACAGGTTTCGATTATTCCCGGAGTTAAATAATAAGCACATAGTGCTTATTTTTGTTATGGAGGTAATAAAGATGTTTGTTGAAAAAAATTTTTATATGAAATCATTAAGACGGATGCGAAAAGTTACAATCTATGTCCCTGATGATTATCAAACTAGTAACAAGCGTTATCCAGTCTTATACATAAATGATGGTCAAAATGCTTTTTTTGATGATAAGGCATATATGGGAATTAGCTGGGGATTTTATGATTATGTAAAAGCAGTTGATTTAGATATTATTATGGTGGCGATACCATGCAATTTTCATTTAAATAAACGTGAAGATGAATATGGGCCATGGCCGATTGGTAAAGACATTTTAGAAATGGAATACGGTGATGATAGTTTGAAAATTGGTGGTGAGGGTAAAAAATATTTGCAGTTTATTATTAAACAGCTTAAGCCGTATATTGATAGCCATTTTCCAACCCTTGAAGATGATTGTGCAATGGTAGGTAGTTCAATGGGAGGAATCATTACTAGTTACGCAGGGATAAAATATAGTCATATTTTTAAAAAGACAGCTTCACTTTCAACCGCATACTGGTTTTATGTTGATCAATTTTGTGAATTGATTGATAAAAGTGATTTAAGTCAAGTTGAATGTTTTTATTTTGATTTAGGTGGAAATGAAGGGAATGGTGATAAAATGGTAAGCCAGATTTATTATGCAAGTAATGAGATCGTTTATCAAAAGATGATTAGAAAATGTGATAAAGTTGAAGTCCGATTTTTTGAAGGTGCTAGTCACAATGAGGAAGAATGGCGTAAAAGAGTACCAATATTTATGGAATTGTTTTATGGATAAAAAGGTGATCATTTGATATTATAAAGCGAGGTTAAGTATGTATAGGCTGATGTTGTCAGATTTGGATGAAACTTTACTAGTAAATCATCATGTTCCGGATTTTAATATTGAAGCAATAAAAAAAGCTCGTGCTAAAGGTTTGAAGTTTGTACCGGCAACGGGAAGAGCATATAATATGATTTTAGATATTTTAAAAGAAATTGGAACTTATGATCAAGCTGATGAATATTCAATTTGTTTTAATGGTGGATTAATAATTGAAAATAAAAATAATCGTATTTTAAATTTTAAAGGTCTTTCTTTTGAAAATGCAAAGTTGTTGTTTGAAAAAGCAAGAAATTATGATGTTTGTATTTTGGTTTTTACCTTAGATATGTGCTACATATATAATGCTAATGATGATGAAGTAAAGCGAAAAACTGATCAAAAAGCACCGTTTGTGGTAGTAGATGATTATAATTTTGAGATATTTAAAGATAAACAAATAGCTAAAATTTTATATCAGAAAAAAGATATGGGATATTTAAAAATGATTGCTCATGAATTAAATAAATTTACTAAGGATCAAATAGCTGTTAGTTATTCATCAAATCGTTATCTAGAGTTTAATGCTTTAGGGGTAAATAAGGGTTATGGTTTAAAGTGGTTAGCTGATTATCTAGGCATAGATTTAAAAGAAACGATCGCTATTGGTGATAATTATAATGATGTTGAAATGATAAAAACAGCGGCTTTGGGGATATGTGTTGCATGTGGTGATAGTGAAATCAAAGAATCAGCACAATATGTTACAAAAAGTGATTATTATCAAGGAGCAGTTAAAGAAGTTATTGAAAAATTTGTATTGGAGGAAAAGTAATGGGCTATAAATTGATTGTTTCTGACTTAGATGAAACGTTATTAAATGATGATCATCATGTTGGTCAAAGAAACCAAAATGTCATTTTAAAAGCACGAAAAGAACATGGAATTAAATTTGTGCCGGCAACAGGTCGGGGCTTTATGCAAATTCAAACGGAATTAAAGGAGTTGGGATTAAATGATTTAGAAAATGAATATGTTATTTCTTTTAATGGCGGAGCGCTAACTGAAAATAAAGATAATCGACTTATTGAATTTAAAGGGTTATCATTTGCAAAGGTGAAAGAAATATTTGAAGCAGGATTAAATTATAATGTTTGCCAGCATATTTATACTCCTGATACTGTATATGTTTTTAATTTGAGTGATTCGGAGAAAAAACGTTTAGCTAAACTTAAATTCGAAATTATTTATTGTCAAGAAAATAATATTGATTTTTTAAAGAATACGCCAATTGCCAAGATCCTTTATCAAAATGATGATGTGCCATATTTGATGAGTTTAGAAAAACCATTGGAACCGATTATCGCGGATTGCGTAGAAGTGAGCTATTCATCAAATCGTTATATGGAATTTAATGCTTTAGGAGTAAATAAAGGGCAAGGGTTGATTGATTTAGCGAATAAATTAGGTATTGATATTAAAGATACGATTGCAGTTGGTGATAATTATAATGATATTTCAATGTTGAAAGTGGCAGGATTAGCAGTAGCCGCTAATAATGCTGTTGATGATGTTAAAGAGATATGCGATTATGTCACTAAAGCTGACTGTAATGAAGGGGTTGTAGCAGAATTGATTGAGAGGTTTATTTACAATGAGATTTAAAGATATTGTAGCTGTTGAATTTGAACAAGAGTATTATAAAAAATTACATCGTTTTGTTGAAAATGAATATTTACATAAAACAATATTTCCGCCTCGTCAAAATATTTTCAGAGCTTTAAATCTTTGTGATTATGAAGATGTTAAAGTGGTTATTTTAGGACAAGATCCATATCATGAATTACATCAGGCAAATGGGCTGGCATTTAGTGTTTATCCAGGCGTTAGAATTCCCCCGAGTTTAATTAATATATACAAGGAGTTAAGTGATGATGTCCATACTACCATGCCTAATAATGGAGACTTGACCAAATGGGCTAAACAGGGGGTGTTATTACTTAATAATGTATTGACAGTTGAGCAGGGAAAAGCAAATAGTCATGCTGGTATTGGCTGGGAGACTTTTACTTTGAATATCGTAAAGGCATTAAATAAAAGAGAAAAACCAATGGTATTTATTTTATGGGGAAGTAATGCTCGTAGTAAGAAACAATATATCGATACAACTAAACATTTAGTTTTGGAAAGTGCACATCCTTCACCACTTTCTGCTCATCGAGGTTTTTTTGGCTCTAAACCTTTCAGTAAAACTAATGAATTTTTAATTAGAAATAATATGACTCCAATTGATTGGCAGATTGATAATGTTTGATAATATTAAAGAAGCTGTTGATTATATCGAATCAAAAAGAGTTAAGCGTTCATTTGAACAGTTTCAAGAAATTGTTAATAAATATCATTTTAATCTTCATCAAAAAAATATGATTCATGTTGCAGGTACTAATGGTAAAGGATCAACAACAAATTTTATTAAAGAAATATTGATGAAACATGGATATACTGTAGGAACGTTTACTTCGCCATATATGCTTGTTCATAATGATCGTATTTGTATCAATGGTGAGATGATCAGTGATTCTAAATTACTTGAAATCATCAATGGATTAATTAATATTATTGAAGTTGAAAAATTATCAATGTTTGAAATAGATGTGTTGATAATGTTGCGTTATTTTAATGAATGTGATTTAGATTATCGAATCATTGAAACCGGTATTGGTGGTTTAAATGATAAAACAAATGTTATTGATAGTATCTGTAGTGTTATCACCAATATTGGTTATGACCACCAATTTATGTTAGGTGATACTTTAGAGGAGATTGCTTTACAAAAAGCGGGAATTATTAAAACTTGTAAACCGTGTTATATAGTAAAACAAAGAAATCAGATAAATGATATTTTTAGTGATATTTGTAAAGTAAATAATAGTAAATTGCATATCGTTGAAATTGATAATGTTACTGAATATCCATATGTATTTAATTGTCTGGATCATATTTATAAATTAGAAAACTGTGGCAGTTATCAAATTAATAATGCGACTCTTGCAATTACCGTATGTAATGATTTAATTGAATTAGATAATGATTTAGTTCAACTGGCTTTAGATGATTTTAGCTGGCCGGGAAGATTTGAACGTTTTGGTAATATTTATTTAGATGGTGCTCATAATATTGATGGGATTTTAGCTTTGATTCAAACGTTAAAAGATCAGAAGTTGGAAGATGTAGTGATTGTGTTTTGTGCTTTAGGTGATAAAGATGTTGATGAAATGCTGGAACTGTTGAAGGATTATCCACTAATTCAGGCTAGTTTTGAAGATGAACGTTTAAAATCGGATGCTTTAGATTTTAAAGATGCTTTAGCTAAGGCTGAAAAAAAATATAAAAATATTGTTGTAACGGGATCGTTACATTTTATTAGTGCAGTACGAAAATATTTAAAAAACAAGAAAATAACATGAAAATAAGAGATCTCAAGACACTATTTAGCTGCTTGAAATCTCTTTTTATCTTTATTTTATGGTAAAGAAATAACTTATGATTTTTATTGATAAGAGAATTGATAATCTATTTTTTCGTCAAATTCTGACCATAGTAAGTAGACATAAGGTAATAAGAAGCGTTTTTCGCTATTTGGGTCTTTGATGATAAAATAGTCACGTCCTGCATCTTCGATTATACCTACATAACTTTTATCACGCCATTTAGTGCTACCACTAAAAGTAAAATAAAAAGTACCTAATTTACCGGTATTTAATTTAATAATATTTCCTAAATATACTTGTCCGATGGCACCAGGGTTAACGGGTGGTGTTCCAGGGTTTGGGGTAGGAGGGGTTTCATTTTCTTGTCTTACTAAATAAGGGTTTAAATCATCAAAATAATCCATAATATCTATCCTTTCAATGAAAAAGTTATTGTTGATTTAATTATTAGTTAAAATAATAATTTAACTATCGATAGGGATAGTGAAGATTCAGTTCTTCATCAAATTCACTCCATAATAAATAAAGTGAATTTAGGACAAAATGATCATCACTATTTGGTGCTTTGATTATAAAGTAATTACGTCCAACATCTACAATTGTGCCAACATAAACTTTATCCGGCCATTTAATGCTATCGCTAAAAGTAAAATAAAAAGTACCTAATTTACCAGTATTTAATTTTAAAATATTGGCTAAATATGCTTGTCTAATAGTACCGGGATTAGTGACCGGTGTTTCGTTTGACGGGGGTTGTTCATCCTGTCTTACTAAATAAGGGTTTAAGTCATCAAAATAATTCATTGTATCTCTCCTTTATAAATCACAATTTAAATCTTCGTTAGGGTCGTAAAAACAGTGATTTTGAAAACGACCTGAAAGATAACCATAAAACTTTTCGGGACATTCTACATTAGTACCAGGATTTTTAAACCATAAAGAATAAGTTGCAGGATAATTACGATAACCTTGAATTGTTCTTAGTGCTAGTTCTTTTTCCTTAGTATTAACAGGTCCGTTAAATAAAGGTGTATCAACTCCTGCGAAAGCATTTTTTTGATATACAGCTTCTGTAATAGTAACTACATTTCTAAAGACATCACATACCGCAGCAACACGATTGACGACAACGTTGCCTACTAAAAGCATTCCTTCTTCACCTTCACCTACAGCTTCGGATTTAATTAAGCGAGCTAGTAATTCGATTTCACTGTCATTGTAAGCTATTCGTGCCATTTTTTCACCTCTCTATATCTATATTATCTAATAAAAATTTTATGATATTTTTTATGAAATTTGATTTATTATATTATTTTATAAAAAAATATTTTAGAGTATAATATATGACAAGATATATAATTATATTTTGTGATAATTAAACTCGAATTTATTTCTAAATTGTGATAGAATTAAATTATGGTTAAAGCGCTTACATTCAGACAAGGAGGTATTTGAAATGGGAAGAGAGATTGTCGCAATGATTTTAGCTGGAGGAAGAGGAACACGTTTAGAAGCATTAACAGCTAAAGTTGCTAAACCAGCAGTTCATTTTGGAGGAAAGTATCGTATTATAGATTTCCCTTTAAGTAACTGTGCTAATTCGGGGATTGATATTGTTGGTGTGTTAACACAATATGAATCTGTTTTATTAGGTACTTATGTTGGTGCCGGAACAAAATGGGGGCTTGATGGTAAACAGTCGTTAGCTGCTATTTTACCAGCTCGTGAAAGAGGGGAAGTAGGAGCTACCTGGTATGCTGGAACGGCTGATGCTATTTATCAAAATATTAGTTTTCTTGATCAGTATGATCCTGAATATGTTTTGATTTTATCAGGTGATCATATTTATAAGATGGATTATGATAAAATGCTTACTGCTCATAAACAGCGAAAAGCTGACGCAACTATTGCTGTATTAAATGTATCATTAAAAGAAGCAAGTCGTTTTGGTATTATGAATACTAATGAAGATGGAAGTATATATGAGTTTGAAGAAAAACCAGAAAACCCAAAATCAACATTAGCTTCTATGGGAATTTATATTTTTACTTATAAACAATTAAGAAAATATTTAATTGCTGATGCTAAAAAAGCAGATAGTAAACATGATTTTGGTATGAATATTATTCCAGATATGTTAAAGGATAACAAAAAGTTATTTGCATATGAATTTGAAGGATATTGGAAAGATGTTGGAACTGTAGAAAGTTTATGGCAAGCTAACATGGATCTATTAAAAGATAAAGAATTGGATCTTTATAATATTAAAAAAGAATGGAAGATCTATACAGAAGATACATTAGGTAAACCACAAATTATCGGTGATAAAGCTGAAGTTAAAAATTCTTTAATTACTCAAGGATGTTTGGTAAATGGTAAAGTTGATGGATCAGTTTTATTTAATAATGTTAATGTTGGTGAAGGTGCTAAAGTAATAGATTCTGTATTGATGCCAGGTGTATTGGTAGAAGAGGGTGCCGAAGTATACAAAGCTATTGTTGATGAAGGCGTTGTAATTAGAGCCAAGAGTAAAATTAATGAAGAAGCAAAGAAAGTCGCTTTAATAAGTGATAATAATAAGTAGGGGAGGAAGATAGAAATGGCAAAAGCAATAGGATTGGTTAATCTACATTCAGATGTGGATTTTGTAGGACTTACAGAAAGAAGACCAGTAGCATCTGTTAGTTTTTTAGGTCGTTATGCGTTGATTGACTTTGTTTTATCAAATATGTCTAATTCGACTATTGATGCAGTAGGAGTATTGATTCAAAAGAAACCACGTTCATTGTTTAAACATCTAGCAGGTGGGAATTCTTGGAATTTTAACTCAAAAGCTGGAGGTGTTTCTTTCTTATATAATGAAAGATATGCGAATAACCCTAATTATAATCACGATATTAATAACTTGATAGAAAATATTGCATTTTTGGAAGCTAATAGTGCTGATTACGTAGTAATTGCTCCAGCTCATATTATTACAACTATGGATTATAGTGACGTAATTGATAATCATGAAAAAGCTGGTGCTGAAATTACAATGGTTTATAAAAAAGTACATGATGCTAATGAAGCGTATATTGGATGTGACTGTTTAACAGTTAAAGATAAAATCGTTACTAAAGTTGAACGTAATAAAGGAAGTCGTAAGGATCGTAGTATTTCTTTAGAAACTTATGTAATTAATACTAAAGTGTTATTGAAGATTATGAAACAGGCCCAAAGAATTAGTTCGTTCTTTAGTTTACGAGATGTGTTGGCTTATTTATGTGATGAAAAACAAATTAATGCTTATGAATATAAAGGTTATGCTCGCTGCATGGATTCATTAGAACATTATTATCAATATTCATTAGAATTCTTAGATCTAGATATTTCATCAGCTGTATTTAAGAGTAACTGGCCAATTTATACAATAGGTGTGAAACTAATGCGTGCTTTGCATGGAGAATATCATATATTCGCACATGCGATGCAAAGGACGCATTAGTTTGATTGTACGAAATCGCAAGATTTTCGTGCAAGAAAACGTTAGTTTCACACCTATTGTACGAAAGAGTACCGTAGGTGCGATTTCGTACAATTACAAATGATACACCACCAGCTAAATATTTAACAGGTTCAGACGTTAGAAAAAGTATTGTTGCTAATGGTGCAATGATCAATGGAACTGTAGAAAATAGTATTATTGGACGTGATGTTGTAATTGGTAGTGGTGCAGTTGTTAAAAATTGTATTTTAATGTCTGGTGCGATTGTTAGTCCAGGTGCTGTTCTTGAAAATGTAATCATGGATAAAACTTCTAAAGTACAACGACAATTAAATTTAAAAGGTGATAGTTATACGCCGTTGTATATTAAAGAAGGAGATGTGGTTTAATGCGAGTTTTATTTGCAACTTCAGAAGCTACTCCATTTATTAAATCTGGAGGTCTTGCTGACGTATTAGGTTCTTTACCTAAAGAAATGGTAAAAAAGGGCGTTGAAAGTATCGTTGTTTTACCAAAGTATCAAGATATGAAATTAGCGGATGAAATTGAGTTTGTTACTAATTTTGATATTTGGGTAGGATGGCGCAAAGTTTACTGCGGTGTATTTACTTATGTGTTAGATGGAGTACGTTTTTACTTCATTGATAATGAACAATATTATCGTCGTCCAGGTTTATATGGGTATGATGATGACTATGAAAGATTTGCTTATTTTGATTTTGCGGTACTTGAATTAATTTCTCATTTGGATATTAAGCCAGATATTTTACATTTGCATGATTGGCAGACAGCAATGATTGCGATGTTATATAAAGAAAGATATTGTTATTATGAACATTATGATAATATTAAAATTGTTTTTACAATTCATAATATCGCATTCCAAGGGAAAGCAGATCCTAGATTGTTAAGTGAGTTATTCGGATTGGATAATTATTTATATTATAATGGTAATTGTCGAAATGACGGATGTTTAAATATGATGAAGGCTGCTATTTTCTATAGTGATATCGTTACAACTGTATCACCAACTTATGCTCGAGAAATCTTGACTCCTGAGTATGGTGAAGGGTTACAAAATATTTTAGAGATGCGTAAGTATGATTTGTATGGGATATTAAATGGTGTTGATTATGATGTGATCAATCCAGAAACGGATCCTCAAATTGTCAAGAATTATAATGTTGATACAGTATTTAAAGATAAAGTTGTTAATAAGTTAGCACTTCAAAAAGAGGTTGGATTACCTGAGAATAAAGATGTAGCATTAATTGGAATCGTGACTAGATTGACTAAACAAAAAGGATTAGATCTAATTATAAATCAATTTAGCGAGATGTGTAGTCGTGATGTTCAAATTGTTATCTTGGGTGCAGGTGATCGAGTATATGAAGATGCTTTAAAAGGTATAGCTTATCATCATCCAGACAAAGTTTCTTTACAATTAAAATATGATTTTGGACTATCTTGTCGTATTTATGCTGGTTGTGATATGTTCTTGATGCCATCATTATTTGAACCTTGTGGTTTATCACAAATGATGTCGCTTAGATATGGTACGATTCCAATCGTACGAGAAACAGGTGGTTTGAAGGATAGTGTTGAACCATATGATGAGTATGCTAATACTGGTACGGGATTCAGTTTTGCAAATTATAATGCCCATGAAATGATGAGAACAATTGATTATGCTTTAAAAGTATACGATAACGATCCTGATGCATGGCATCAAATTATGATTAGAGCGATGAATGCTAAACTTGATTGGGATGCTAGCGCTGATCAGTATTTGAAAGTATTTAATTCGTTAATGGAATAAAGACAGAGCAATCTGTCTTTATTGCTTCCATAGGGTTATAGTATGAGTATTGTTTTTTATTTAGATATAAATAAATTTATAAGCTGAAAGGAAATATGTAGCTATGGTAAAAATAATTTTTTTTGATGTTGATGGCACCCTTATTTCTAAAGAACGATCTTATATTAGTGAAAAGGTGTTAGTGGCATTAAAACAGTTAAAAGAGCAGGGAATAAAATTATTTATAGCAACAGGCCGTCATTATTTAGAATTAGAACTGTTAGGAATTAATAATCAGTTTACTTTTGATGGTTATTTAACGTTGAATGGGGGATATTGTTTTGATCATAAAGGAGTTATTTATAGTAATCCGATTAATAAAGAGGATGTTAAAAGAGTTGTTGAATATACGACTAAGCATAATTTAGCCTGCAGTTTTGTTGAAAGTGACAGTTTATATGTTAACTTAGTTAATGAGCTTGTTGAAAATGCCCAAATTTTTTTGAATACTCCGATTCCACCAGTCAAAGATATATCTAGAGCAATAGAAAATGATGTTTATCAAATTGATCCTTTTGTAAATGCTGAAGAAATAAAAAAAATCATGGCTTTAACTAGACATTGCAAATATACTCAGTGGTATGAAAGCGGCTATGATGTCATACCTAAAGTGGGAGGAAAGCAAGATGGAATAAAAGCAATCATTGATTATTATGGAATTGAAATAAGTGAGGTTATGGCTTTTGGTGATGGACATAATGATGTAGAAATGTTGTCATTTGTAGGAATTGGTGTATGTATGGCCAATGGTCATGGTGATTCTAAAAAAGTTAGTGATTTTGTGACAGGTAGTGTCTATGATGATGGAATCGTGACAGCATTAGAACATTATAAATTAATTGAGATAAAAAATGACTATTAAATATGGTTGTAATAATAGTTAGAGTTGTGTAAAATTAGAATAGTAGAGGAGTGGTTGTAATGAAAAAACTAGTTCTAATAATTATTACAACTTTATGTTTAATTCTTATTGTTGCATGTGGTGCATTTGATCGAGAAGTGAATTTAGAGAAAAATGGAAAAAAATATAGTACAGAACAAGGTGTTAGCTTTTATTATCCTAATGATTTTGAAATTAATTTAGATTCTAAAGATACTAGTACAGTGGAATTTTCTAAGGAAAACAATATGTTGTATTTTACGGTGTTAAACGATGAATCTGATAATGTGCTGGAAGATAAAGATGAATTATATACTGGAGAACTTGAGCAAGGTGGAGCTTCTTCTATAGAAGTATCACGGCCAGTACTTGATAGCGGATTAAGTGTATATCAATATATTTATACATATACTGATACTGGAATTAAAGCTATGGAAATTGTTTATTTTGGTGATGATAATACTTATATTTATGGTTATTGTGCCGCAAAAGATGATTATGATGCTAATGAAAAAGATATGCAAGTTTATTTACAAAGTTTTTCAAAGTCAACAGGGAAATAAGTTGTATTTTAGATGTTATTTTGTTAAGATATGTTTAAATTGTAGATAAAAGGAATAAAATTATTAGAAGTTTATAAATATAGTTTAGTGACGAAAAAAGATTTATTTTTGTTGGAGTTTTAGAAAAAAATGTGAAATAGCGTTAATAAAAATTTTAAAGCATCTATTATTGGGTGAAGTAACACATCCTGCCCTAATAGTATCATGCTTTTTTATTTAGGGAGGTAATTATGAAATTATTTAACACTCTTACAAACCAAAAGGAAGAATTTAAACCAATTCGTGAAGGTGAAGTTAGTATTTATGTATGTGGTCCAACTGTGTATAATTATGTTCATATCGGTAATACACGGCCAATGATTGTTTTTGATGTTTTAAGAAGAACATTTGAATATTTGGGGTATAAAGTCATATTTGTATCAAATTTTACTGATGTGGATGATAAGATCATCAAGGCAGCCAAAGAAGAGGGAATTAGTGAAAAAGAACTTACAGATAAGTATATTAAAGCTTATGAAGATGTTCGCCGTGATTTGAATTTATTGTTTCCAACGTATGCTCCTCGCGTTACAAATACAATGGATGCGATAATTAACTTTATTGATGATTTGGTGGAGAAAGGGTATGCTTATGAAGTAGATGGGGATGTTTATTTTAGAGTTTCTAAAATTAAAGAATATGGACAATTATCTGGAATCCGAATTGAAGATTTGGTTGCAGGAGCTAGCGAAAGAGTTGATGAAAATGATAAAAAAGAAGAATCAACTGATTTTGCTTTATGGAAGAAAACAGATGAAGGAATTCAATTTGATAGTCCTTGGTCTAAAGGACGTCCAGGGTGGCATACAGAATGTGTTGTTATGATCAATGATATATTTGAAGACGGTAAGATCGATATTCATGGTGGGGGTCAGGATTTAAAGTTCCCACATCATGAAAATGAAATTGCACAATCTATGGCATGTCATCATCATCCTATCGCTCATACGTGGATGCACAATCAGATGATCAATATTGATAATCAAAAAATGTCTAAATCATTAGGGAATGTTATTTGGGCTAAAGATTTGATAAATGAATTAGGATGTAATGTGTATAAATGGTTTATGCTTTCTAGCCATTATCGCAATCCGTTAAATTTGACAGATGAAGTATTAAATAGTGTCAAAAAAGAGGTCGCTAAAGTTAGTAATGTAGTAAAAGCAACATCATTGTATCTACAAGTTAACGGTATTGATGGCAAAGAGTATTGTAAGGAAACTATAGATACTATGGTTAAAGCGCTAGAAGATGATTTGAATACTTCATTGGCATTAACACAGATTTTGAATCAGGTAAAAAATTTAAATCAATTAATGCGAGTTAAAGAAAAAGATAATAAATTGATTTTAAAAAGTTATAATACTCTGTTAAAAATGACAGATGTTATGGGGTTTGTTTATGAACCACGTCAATTAAGTTTGGATGAATTAGAATTATATCAAAATTGGGTAGCGGCTAAAGAAGTCAAGAATTTTGAAGAGGCGGATAAATTGCGCAATGAATTAATTAGTAAGGGGATAATTTAATGCGACCAGATTTGGTTAATGCTGCGGTGCTGGCTTATTTAGGCGATGCAGTTTTTGAAGTGATGGTTAGAGATTATTTGGTTAAAGAAAGCGGACTGGCAAAAACTAATGATTTTCAAAAAGAGGCGATTAAATACGTATCTGCCAGTTCACATGCCATGTTTATGCATGATATGTTAGGGGAAGATTTTTTTGACGAAAGAGAGATTGGAATATATAAACGCGGTCGAAATACTAAAGGCAGTAAAAATGAAAGTCTTGAGCACTTGCATTCGACAGGCTTTGAGGCGATAATTGGAACTTTATATTTAGAAAAGAATTATGATCGTTTGGAATTGATATTTAAACGGTATAAAGAGTATATAAAAGCTAAATAAATTTGAGATAAATTTGAGACGAAAATAGGTGAAAAATATGAAACAATATATATATGGTAAAAACACAATATTAGAAGCTTTAAAAGGAAAAAAGAGTGTATATGCTGTGTATATCCAAAACAATGCAAAAGATAGCAGAATTATCGAATTGTGTAAAAAAAAGAAGGTTCATGTAAAGATAGTTGATAAGTCTGAGTTTATCAAGAAATTAGGCAACGTAAGCCATCAAGGAGTCATGGCGGAAATAGAAGAATATCGTTATTATAGTATCGATGAGATGTTAAATGATATTCCTAAAGAAAAAAAGCCGTTATTATTGATGCTCGATGGGCTGGAAGATCCTCACAACTTAGGTGCTATATTAAGAACATGTGATGCAGTTGGGGTTGATGGTGTCATCGTTGGTAAGAATCGAAGTGTGGGGTTGAATGGAACGGTTGCAAAGGTATCAACAGGAGCAATCGATCATGTTAAAGTGGCTCAAGTAACTAATTTAGCTAGAACGTTGGAAGATTTAAAAAAACGTTCTTTTTGGATAGTTGGTTGTGATCTTGATCAATCGCAGGATTATCGCCAAATAGATTACAATATGCCACTTGTGATCGTAATAGGATCTGAGGGTTTTGGAATATCCCGTTTAGTGAAAAAAAGCTGTGATTTCAATGTCGTTTTACCGATGGTAGGACATGTTACTTCATTGAATGCATCTGTTGCAGCGGCAGTGATTTTGTATCAGGTATACAATTCTCGTAATCCTTTATAAGCAGAAGGGAGGTAGCCATGAATGGTTACGATATTGAAGAATTGTATTATTTATATCGACAGGGCAATCCTGTTGCTGGAAAACTATTGATTGAATATTGTTATTGGCAAGTAGAGTTAATGTTGCCAACATATTATTTTTATAGCGAAAATTACCGTAATGAGCGTGATGATTATATTCAAGATGTTGTTATTCGCTGTATTAAAAATCTAGATAGTTATCGTCCAGATAAAGGAATGTTAGTTAAAAGTTATTTATCTATGATTATTCAGCGAGCAATTAGTTCGGTTATGATTAGAGAAAAAAGAAAATCGGTCAAAGAAAAAAATGTTTGTTTTTCATTGAACAGTTATTGTAGTGAAGATGGTAAAGCAAGTTATTTTGATATTGTTAAAGATAATAATAATTTAGAGTATCAACCTGATATCCAAACTGTTCAGTGTGAACAAAGGGAAACGATTGAAAAATATATTTTAGAAAATTGTTCATGTTTAGAACAATCGGTAATCAAAGGTCACGAGCTTGGTTTAAAAGATGTTGAAATAGCTAAAGCATTACAATTAGATGTTAAAAAGGTTTATAATGCAAATTATCGGATTCAAAAAAAGATGTCAAGATTAAAATTGTTTGACTAGTTGATATATTTGTGATAAATTATAATAGCGTAGAAATGAGCTGATTATATGAAACAAAAAGTGATTTTGGTTTGTAGTGAATGTTTATCAAGAAATTACACAATTACCAAAAATAAGCGTGTAAATGTTGAAAGGTTAGAATTAAATAAATATTGTAAAAAATGTGGAAAGCATACTTTGCATAAGGAAACGAAGTAGGAGGTATAGGCGTGAAATTTAGAGATTGGTTTAGTTTAAAAGGAATTAGAAGTGAGATAAAGAAGGTTAGCTGGTTAAGTAAAAAGCAATTAGCACAAAATTCTGCAATTGTATTATTGTTTTGTTTTGTATTAGGATTGTATTTTTTTGCTGGAGATGCAATCATTGCCTTTATTTTAAAAACGTTGGGGATGAATTAAAATGACAGGAATGAATGATGAAGGTAGACAATGGTATGTAGTTAATACATATTCTGGTCATGAAAATAAAGTTAAAGAGAACTTGGAAAAACGTGTTGAATCAATGGGATTGCAAGATGTTTTATTTCAAATTGTCATTCCTGAACATGTGGAAACTGAAATTAAAGATGGGAAAAAAATAAACAAAACTAAAAATATGTTTCCTGGATATGTTTTGGTTGAAATGATTATGACAGATGAAGCCTGGTATGTTGTTCGTAATACTTCTGGAGTTACTGGATTTATTGGTTCTTCTGGTGGAGGTGCAAAACCTTTTCCTCTTCAAAAAAGTGAATTAGATCCAATTCTAAAGAAAATGGGATTGAGTACGAGTGTTGAAATAGATTACCAAGTGGGGGATGAAGTAAATGTGGTCGGTGGACCTTTTGCTGGTAAAAGTGGTAGAGTTGAATCTATTGATACTGAAAAAGAAACGGCTAAAGTGCTAATTGATTTTTTAGGTAATTTAACACCAATGGAAATAGAATTGGTGCAATTGGAAAAAGTTGATTTATAGAGTAGATGTCATGTTTGCAGCATGGCATTTTTTATTAAAAGATATTAATAATAGTGAATGTAAAATTATATTATGTTTATAGTCCAAAAAATAGGTAAAAATAGTTTTATAATCAAAAAATTTGCCTTAATATAATAATATTTTTGTTTTATATATTAAACATCTTCTTTAATAATTTAAATTTAGCTGAATTAATCAAGATAATTTGCACTTTTCTATAAAAAGTGCTATAATAGAAATGTCGTTTTAGATAGGAAGTGAATTAATGGAGAAAATAAAGAGTGAAAAATTAAATAACTTTATTAATGAAAATATTATCAAACGTAAGGCTATGTTTATTCCGATTTTAGGAGTATCTGTATTTATGTTAGTAGGTTATGCAGCAGTCGATAATGAAGCACCAGAGATTGTTTCAAATCGAATTGAGGTTGCATATGGAGAAAAATTAGATTTAAACGCAATTGATATTAAAGATAATCATGATCAGCGAGATGAGTTGGTTGTTGCAGTAGAAGAAGGAAAAGTAGATGTTAAACAGTTGGGTACTTATGAAATAACTGTTAGTGCTAGTGACTGTTCATCAAATGTAGCTACTAAAACGATTGATGTTGATGTAGTTGATGGTGAAGCTCCACAATTTAAAGTTGTTGGAACAGATAAAGGATATGTTGTTCAAGTGCCAATCAATGGAAGTAATGATGTAACAAGTTATATCAATGCAATTGATAATGTTGATGGAGACGTTTCGCCATTTATTGAAACGGATAAGGAATTAGATGCTTCTAAACCAGGAATTCAAGATATTACTTTAACTGTTACTGATTCTTCTGGTAACGTTAATGAAAAGATGTTTGAATTTGCAGTGTCTGATTTAACACCGCCAAGTGTTACTTTATCACAAGGAAATGATATAGTTATTGATTATGCAAGCGAGTTTGTTTTAGAAAATTATTTGGTTGCCAGCGATGATATGGGTGGTGTAACTAATACTATTACTGGTAGCGTTGATACAAGAAAAGAGAACGAAGTTCAGACTATTAAAGTTAGTACTAAAGATGAAGCTAAAAATGAGGTTGTTTCAATTCTTAATTTCACAGTAAAGGATATTAGTGGGCCACAGATTACTTTGACAACTGACAGTACTGAAGTTGTTAAGGGAGATCCGTTTGATCCAAGAGCTTATTTAGTATCAGCTATTGATAACAAAGATGGCGATGTTACTGCAAATGTTGTAATTAGCAGTATTGATACAAGTTCTACAGGTGATAAAGAAGTAACTTATACGGTGTCTGATGCCCTTGGAAATAATTCGGCTGCAATATTAAAAGTAAAAGTTTATACACCAGGAACAAAAATTTTAGAAACGGCTTATACTAAACTAGGTAGCCCTTATGTGTGGGGTGCTACAGGTCCTAATTCGTTTGACTGTTCTGGATTTACTTCTTGGGTATATCGCCAACATGGCATATCATTATCAAGAACTGCTCAGTCTCAATCTCAAGGTGGAACAGCGGTTGAACGTAGTGATTTGCAACCTGGTGATTTGGTTTTCTTTGGTTCTAGTTCAGGTCGGATTACACATGTAGGAATATATGTTGGTGATGGTAAAATGGTACATTCGCCACAAACGGGAGATGTGGTAAAAATTTCACCATTACAAAAAAATTATGTGTGTGCTAGAAGATATTTATAAGATATAGTAAAATAGAGATATTAGAATCTTGAATGATTTTGATATCTTTTTTTATTAGGTCGGATATTATTACTAGATATTAAAAGTTTAAAAAAGTAATATATAAAGGGCAAGAGAACAGAATCAAAAATTACTAGGACCAATGTTTTTGTGTGGTTGAAAAGATCATAGCTATGTGATTGCAATTGATGTTATTTGTTTTAAGAATGTAAAATATATAAATATTTGTAATATTGTTGTCCTGATTTTTTTCTATATATGTAATGTTAGTGTATAAGATATAGAAAATATTTATCAAGTAATCATTTTTTTGATTTTTTTTCATATAGGTGTATAAAGTGAGGAAAAAGTGATGAAAACATTTGATATTATAAGTATGTTATATGAGGATAGTCCTAAAGCTTATGCAGTTATAAAAGGGGAAGGAATAAGGGGGACTTTGTTAGTTTATGAATATGATAAGGGGAGTGTTTTGGTGATTGATGTTCAAGGGTTACCGGATACAGAGTGTGGACAGGGGGTTCATGGTTTTCATATTCATGAGGGGACATCATGTGCAAAAAATGCTGCCTTAGAATATTATGAGGCTGGAGGCCATTTCAGTATAAATGATTGTAAACATCCTTATCATAGTGGCGATTTACCGCCTTTATTTTCAAAAAGTGGTCAAGCATGGATGAGTGTATATATTCAAAAATTTACACCAGGTCAAATTGTCGGACGGACAGTGATCATTCACGAAAAAGCTGATGATTTTACCACGCAGCCTTCAGGAAATTCAGGGAAAATGATAGCCTGTGGTCAAATAATTGAATTATATCAATAATTTTGTTTCATCTAAGCAAAAATGTATTTAACTTGTGTTACAATGTATTGCGGAGGTATTTTATGAATAAGTTATTGTTTTTTGATATTGATGGGACTTTGATAGAATGCAATTTAGGGATTTATTCTATTCCAGATAAATTAAGACAAGATCTGGACCAACTAAAAGTGAATGGTCATGATGTTTTTTTGGCGACAGGACGCTGTAAGTGTTTTATTACAGATGGTGTTATGGATTATCCTTTTAATGGGTATGTGACATGTAATGGCGGGTATGTCGAATATCTTGGGAAACCAATTTATAAAGCAGTTGTTCCTAGCGTAGCTATTAAAGCGACAATGGAACTTTGTGAAAAGTATGATTTTAATTATTATTTTGAAAGTACAGATTTTATTTATGTTCGTGATTGTAAGAATATAAAGCATATAGAGTTTAGTCAAAAATGGCAAATGAAACCAGAAACTGTAATTGACCAGTTTGATCCTGATAAAATAGAGACATATATAGGAATGATCGTGGTTAATAAAATAGAAGACATTCCGATTATGGTTGAAGCATTAAGCCCTTATTTTGATGTTCAAAGACATCAAAGTGATTGCTCTTTCGATTTAACATTAAGAGGCGTTTCAAAGGCCCTTGGAATTAGTGAATTAGTCAAAAATATAAATAAAGATATCAAGGATACAATTGCTTTTGGCGATGGACGAAATGATATTGAGATGTTAGAAACGGCTGGTTTGGGGATTGCTATGGGGAATGCTGTTATAGAGGCTAAAGCTGTAGCTGATTATGTAACTGACCGAATTGAAAACGATGGAATTGAAAAAGCGTTAAAAAAATTTGAATTAATATAGCGGCCAAGTGCTGCTTTTCTTATTTATTTATAGTTTTTTTTAGCGATTGGTGCTATGATATGACTAAAATTATAGAATTGATATAAACTGTTATTGGAAGGAGATAAAATAAATAATATGTTGATGCAAGTAACTTGTTTGGTTATCGGATTTGTTTTGTTGATAAAAGGAGCTGATATATTTGTTGAAGGGGCTTCTAAATTAGCAGCGAAATTAAACATTCCATCAATTGTAATTGGTTTGACAATTGTAGCTTTTGGAACGAGTGCACCTGAAGCAGCAATTTCAATTACTTCGGCGCTGAGCGGTAATGTTGATTTGGCGGTAGGAAATATAATTGGTAGTAATATTATGAATGTATTGCTGATTTTGGGAATTTCTGGCTGCATAGCACGCTTGAAAGTGAAGAAAAATACATATCATTATGAAATTCCTTTTGTAATGGTGATTACTTTAATTTTGCTGATACTTGGGAAATTTGGTGAGTCAATTGATCACTTTGATGGTGTGGTTTTATGGATCTTGTTTTTGATGTTTTTATATTATTTATATCGATTGGTTAAAAAAGGTGAAGAAGTACCGATAGATGAGGTTGAAGAAGTTGGCGCTAAAGATACACTGCTACGATTATTTATAATGATTATTATTGGAATAGCGGCGATTGTAGTAGGAAGTAATATAACGATCGATGCAGCTGTTTATATAGCTGAAGTGATTGGAATCAGTCAACGATTGATTGGTCTTACAATAATTGCATTTGGGACATCGTTACCAGAATTAGTTACTTCAATGACTGCCGCCTGGAAAGGGAAAAGTGATTTAGCGATTGGTAATATTGTTGGTAGTAATATTTTTAATATTTTATTTGTTTTAGGGACAACAGCATTGATTTCGCCTAACGCGATAGCTTTTGAAAGTGGGTTTATTAGTGATGGAATTATTGCTATTGGAGCGTTATTTTTGTTGTATGCATTTATTGATAATGATCTTTTTTTGAAGAAAAGTGGAGCAATCGTAATGCTGATGGGTTATATTGCTTATTTTATAAGTGTTTTATAGGAGAAAATGATGATTAAATTAGGACATAGAGGATATAGTGAAAAATATCCTGAAAATACAATGTTGGCATTTAAAAAGGCAATCGAGGGTAATTTTGATGGTATCGAGACTGATGTTCATTTGACAAAAGATAATCGATTAGTATTGATTCATGATGAGAAAATAAATCGAACTTCTAATGGAAAAGGGTATGTTAAAGATTATACTTATCAGCAGTTATGTCAGTTTAATTTTAATTATCGATTTAAAGATATTGATGCAAAAATTCCGCTATTAGAAGAATTGCTGAATTATTGTATGGATAAAAATGTTATTTTAAATATTGAAATAAAAACTGATAAAATTCAATATCTAAATATTGAAAAGATGACATATGAGATGATTAAAGAAAAGGGGCTGTTGAATAAGGTTATGTTTTCGTCATTTCATTTAGATAGTCTATTAAAGTTGCGGGAATTGGATGATACATTATATCTTGGTTATTTATATGAAGATGATTATGAAATAAACAAGAAAAAAGTTTTTAAATATAAATTTAATGCTGCGCATCCTAAATATGTATTCTTAAATGAAAAGGAAATTGAGGATTATCATCGTCATGGTATTGATGTTAATACATGGACAGTTAATAATGAAGATATTAAGAATTTTCTTTTAGAAGCAGGAGTTAAAACCATAATTACAAACCGTGATATCTAAGGCTGTTTTAGTCTTAGTTTTTTTGCGTATAATAATTTAATGACAAATTAGATGATAGCGTTTTCAAGTTTAATAAGCTGTTTTTGTTGTGAAAAAATGCACAATATTGCTTGTCTTTTTTGCTAAATTGGGGTACACTATCAATGGAAACAAATTAAATATTTCACAATGAATTGGAGGAAGAAATAATGGCAGAAAAAAAAGCTGTTAACAAAGTAGTTGAACCAACAAATGAAGAAATAGATGCTAAAGTTGATCAACTAGTTGCAAAAGCTCAAGTAGCTTTATCAAAATTTGAAAACTTTACTCAAGAACAAGTAGATTATATCGTGGCTAAATGTTCTGTAGCAGGATTAGATGCTCATGGTACATTAGCTGAAGCGGCAGTTAATGAAACTGGACGTGGTGTATTTGAAGATAAAGCAGTTAAAAACTTATTTGCTTGTGAATATGTAACAAGTAATTTGCGTCACTTAAAAACAGTTGGGATCATTAATGAAGATCCACTTTTAGGAATTACTGAAATAGCTGAACCAGTAGGTGTTGTTTGCGGTATCGTTCCAACAACTAATCCAACTTCAACAGTAATTTTTAAATCATTGATTTGTTTAAAAACAAGAAATCCAATCATCTTCTCATTCCATCCAAGCGCTCATGCATGTTCTGTAATGGCTGCTGTAGTTATTAGAGATGCTGCTGTTGCTGCTGGAGCACCAGAAGATTGTATTCAATGGTTAGATGTTAAATCTATGTATGCAACTACTGCATTAATGAAACATCCAGGTGTTGCAACTATCTTAGCAACTGGTGGTAATGCAATGGTAGCTGCTGCTTATTCTTGTGGTAAACCTGCATTAGGTGTAGGGGCTGGTAACGTTCCTGCATATGTAGAAAAAACATGTGTATTACCAAGAGCAGTAAATGATATTGTATTATCAAAATCATTTGACAATGGTATGATTTGTGCTTCTGAACAAGCTGCAATCGTAGATACAGAAATCTATGATGCATTTATGAAAGAAATTAAAAGATTTAAAGTATACTTTGTAAATAAAGATGAAAAAGCTAAACTAGAACAATTTATGTTTGGTGCAGTTGCTTATGGTGATAATGTAAATGCAGCTAAATTAAATCCTAATGTTGTAGGTAAACCTGCTGTTTGGATTGCTGAACAAGCTGGTTTCAAAGTACCTGAAGATACACAAATTATTTGTGCTGAATGTGGAGAGGTAGGACCAAATGAACCATTAACAAGAGAAAAATTATCTCCAGTATTGGCAGTTTTAAGAGCTAAAAATACTGAAGACGGTATTTTAAAATCAACTCAAATGGTTGAATTCAACGGATTAGGTCACTCTGCTGCAATTCATACAGAAGATCATGAATTATCTAAGAGATTTGGACATGCTTGTAAAGCAATTCGTATTATCGAAAATGCCCCATCTACATTCGGTGGTATTGGTTCTGTTTACAATGCATTCATTCCATCATTAACTTTAGGTTGTGGTTCTTACGGACATAACTCTGTATCTAATAACGTAAGTGCTGTTAACTTAATCAATATTAAAAGAATAGGGAGACGTAATAACAATATGCAATGGGTTAAACTTCCTCCAAAAATTTATTTCGAAAAAAATTCAATTAAATATCTAAGAGATATGAAAGTTATGGAAAAAGCCATGATCGTTACAGATAGAGGAATGTACAATCTTGGTTATGTAGAAAAAATTGAAGATGTAATTAGAAGAAGACGTAATAAAGTAGATTTAGAATTATTCTTTGATGTAGAACCAGATCCAAGTCTTGATACAGTTCAATCTGGACTTGAATTAATGAATAAATTCCAACCTGATACTATTATCGCATTAGGTGGTGGATCTTCAATGGATGCTGCAAAAGTTATGTGGTTATTATATGAAAATCCAGAAGTTTGCTTCGATGATATTAAACAAAAATTCATGGATATTAGAAAACGTGCTTTCAAATTCCCAGAATTAGGAAAGAAAGCTAGATTGATCTGTATTCCAACAACTTCAGGAACAGGTTCAGAAGTTACACCATTCTCAGTTATTACTGATAAATCTTGCAATAAGAAATATCCATTAACTGACTATGCTTTAACACCAACTGTAGCAATCGTTGATCCTGAATTCGTAATGAGTTTACCAGCTTCTATTGCAGCTGATACAGGTATTGACGTATTAACACATGCAGTTGAAGCATATGTATCTATCTTAGCATCTGACTTTACTGATGGATGGGCAAAACAAGCTGTTAAATTAGTATTTGATTATTTAGAAGAATCAGTTACTAAAGGAACTCCAATAGCTAGAGAAAAAATGCATAATGCTGCAACAATTGCAGGTATGGCATTTGCTAATGCGTTCTTAGGTATGAACCACTCATTGGCTCATAAAATTGGTGGGGAATTCCACATACCACATGGACGTACAAATGGTATCTTATTACCACATGTTATTAAATATAATGGAACTATTCCAACTAAATTAAATATCTGGCCAAAAATTGAAAATTATAAAGCAGATGTTAAATATATGGAGTTAGCTCAATTAATTGGATTAGATCCAAAAACTCCTGCAGAAGGTGTTCAAATGTTTGCTGATGCATGTGAAGAATTATGTCATAAAGTTGGTTTGGCATCTAATATTGAATCTCAAGGAATCGATAAGAAAGATTGGGATGAAGCAATTCATAGAATAGCTATGAATGCTTATGAAGATCAATGTACTCCTGCAAACCCAAGAATGCCAATGGTACATGATATGGAAGCAATCTTAAGAACTATTTGGGATTACAAAAATAAATTTGATAAATAATAATAGATAATCTTAGACAACCTTTTATAGGTTGTCTTTTTGGTGGTAAATAGAAATAGTAATTTATAGAAATATTATTAAATATTTATTGTAATAAAATATTTTACAAACTTAATTACAGTATTAACGTTAAAAAAATGACTTTTTTAAAACAAATTAATGATATTTAGTGAAAATATTATTTCCACCAAATATTTATTTATAATATGTTGACATTTAAATAAAAATGGGTTATATTCTTATATGTATTATGGTTATGTAAAAGAAAGACAATAATACTTGCATAGGTGACCCCTCTCCCATATAATCACCTATGCAAAAAGAGGAACAAGAAATTGTTCCTTTTTTTATACAATTTATAAGAAAGTTCATAAAGTGTTCATAATTATTCTTTATTATTACAGATGTCGTCAAGACAAGATAATATATAAAGTATAGGCCACCCCCTTCTTCCCCAAGAATGGCCTATACATTTAAGAGAGTGTACCCCAGCACTCTCTTTTATTTAAATAATCTATGCTAAAAAATTCTTGCCTAGATAATAAAAGTTTGCTAGAATGTAAAAGGGCTATAATATGTCTTCCATGGAAGACATTTTTATTTATATACATGGAGAATTAGAGTAATTTCTAATAATAAGGTGACTAGTAACCCTATTATAATTTAGTAAAATCCAATATTGAAATAAACTTGTAAAGATGACTAGGCATCTTTACAAAATATATTATACAAGGAGATTAAAAATGGCAAAATATATTTTTGTAACAGGTGGAGTTGTTTCCGGATTGGGAAAAGGATTAACTGCTGCATCATTAGGTAGAATATTAAAACAACGCGGATTAAAGGTCTTTATGCAAAAATTAGATCCATATATTAATGTTGATCCAGGAACTATGTCTCCTTATCAGCATGGGGAAGTTTTTGTAACTGCTGATGGAGCAGAAACTGATTTGGATTTAGGACATTATGAAAGATTTATTGATGAAGCATTAAATAGAAATTCATCTGTTACAACAGGAAGAATTTATAGTGATGTGATTTCTAAAGAACGTCGTGGTGATTATTTAGGAGCAACTGTACAAGTTGTTCCCCATATTACTAATGAAATAAAGGCTAAAATTTATGCTGTAGCTTCTAGTTCTAAAGCCGATATTATAATAACTGAAATTGGGGGAACGACTGGTGATATTGAGAGTTTACCTTTTTTAGAGGCGATTCGTCAAGTTCGCCTAGATTTAGGATATGAGAATACTTTATATATTCATACAACGTTATTACCATATATTGGAGCTAGTCATGAGGTGAAAACAAAACCGACTCAACATAGTGTTAAAGAGTTACGTGGACTAGGGATTCAACCAGATTTTATTGTTTGTCGTAGTGAAAAGCATATTGAAAAAGAATTAAAAGATAAAATTTCTCTTTTTTGTAATGTTCCAACTCAAAATGTAATTTCTAATTATGATGTAGAAGTTTTATATGAGTTGCCAATGATGCTATTGGAACAGCATATGGATGATTTGGTTCTTGATCATTTAAGAATAGAGGCTCCAAAAGCTGATATGAATGAATGGCAAAATCTAATTAATCGAGTCAGGGGATTAAATCATGAAGTAACGATTGCGTTAGTTGGTAAATATACTCAACTTCCAGATGCTTACTTGTCAGTTAATGAAGCCTTAAGACATGCGGGATATTATGAAAATAGTGTTGTAAATATTGATTTTGTAGATTCTGAAGAAATTACTAAAGATAATGTTGCTGATAAATTAAAAAATGCTGATGGTATAATTGTACCTGGGGGATTTGGCAATCGTGGAATCGAAGGTATGATCGATGCAATCGAATATGCGAGAACAAATAAATTGCCATTTTTTGGAATTTGTTTGGGTATGCAGCTGGCAACAATTGAATATGCTCGAAATGTATGTGGTTTAGAAAATGCAAATTCTTTAGAATTTGATGAATTAACTAAAAATCCAATTATTACTTTAATGTCAGATCAGTTGTTAACAGATATGGGAGGAACTCAAAGATTGGGTGATTATAATTGTGAATTATTAGATGGAACTAATGCTAGGAAATTGTATGATTCACCAATGATAAAAGAGCGTCATCGTCATCGTTATGAGTTTAATAATGATTATAAGGATATATTAGTTGAAAATGGGTTGATTATTGCTGGGATTAATCCTGAGCGTAATTTAGTAGAAATTATTGAAATTGAAGATCATCCATATTTTGTTGCTTGTCAATTTCATCCTGAGTTTACAAGTCGTCCAAATAGATCACATCCATTATTTCAAGGTTTAATTACAGCTGCACATAATCGTAAATATAAAGAATAGGCTTAGGCCTATTTTTTTGGTTGAAAAAGATTTTAGAAAATTTTAATTATTTATTAAAGTTATATTGGTAGGATTTTATAGAAGATTTTGTTATAATACAATAAATTATGGAGGATATTGTATGTTGGAAACTAAATCAACTAAAAAATTTCGAATAATAAAAGGAACTATTTGTATTTTGACTTTAACTATGCTGATTGGGGCTATAGTATGTTTGTTCATTGTCGATGATAATAAAAAAATTAGACGCTTGGTTTTTTCTATTATCCAGTTATTATTAATGATGGGAATCATTGTTTTACCTGAACGTCTTAAAAATAAAATCGGATTGAAAATACCGATTATGTTAGAAACTTCTTTGACAATTTTTGCATTTTGTGGTTTTGTTTTAGGAGATGTATTTGATTTTTATAAAAAATTTCCAATTTGGGATTCGATATTGCATACTTTTTCTGGAGTGATTTTAGCATATCTTGGCTTTGTATTAATAGATTATTTTGTTAAAAGAGATAGTATTAATTTGTATATGGGACATATGTATATTTGTGTTTGTGTGGTTTTGTTTTCTTTGGCTTTAGGGGCTTTATGGGAAATTGGAGAGTATTTAGTTGATGACATTTTTGGGACAAATAATCAACAATATATGAAATCTACAAGAGGAACATTATATGGTGAAAAAGATGAACCGTTACAAGGTCATGAAGCTTTAAATGATACGATGAAGGATCTAATGCTGGATCTTGCTGGAGCAACTGCAGTAGGGACGGTTGAATATATTAGAGAGGATCATCGTAAACGTAAGAAAAGAACCTAAATAATATAGTTTATAATGAAGATCTAATTTTAGATCTTTTTTCTTTTTAAAATAACCTAGAATATAAGCGGTTATTGTGCTAGAATATGGTGCGAAGGGGTGAAAATATGTATCGAATTGGACAATCAATTGATATTCACCAGCTAGTATCTGGAAGAAAGCTTATTTTAGGTGGTGTGGAAATTGAACATGAGCTAGGGTTGCTAGGACATAGTGATGCTGATGTTTTATGTCATGCAGTTATTGAAAGCATTATTGGAGCTTTAGGCTTGGGAGATATTGGAAAGCATTTTAGTGATACTGATGATCAATATAAAGATATTAGTTCATTGGTTTTATTAGAAAAAACATATACAATGATGGATGAAAAAGGCTATGAGATTAGTAATATTGATGCAATTATTTTGATTGAAAGACCTAAGATGGCACCTTACATTCAGAAGATGAAAGAAAATATTAGTAGTATTTTAAAATGTGATTCTGCTAATGTTAATATTAAAGCAACACGTGGTGAGAAATTAGGTTTTGTTGGTCAAGAACAAGGAGTTGTTTCTCAGTGCGTCGTGATGTTAAAAAAGAAAGGAATTTAAGATGGAAAAAGTAAGAGTAAGATATGCACCTAGTCCTACTGGTCATTTACATATAGGTGGAGCCAGAACGGCATTGTTTAATTATTTATTTGCAAAACATTATGGTGGAGATTTTGTCTTTCGTTTAGAAGATACTGATATTGAAAGAAATATTGAAGGTGGGGAAGCAAGCCAGTTAGATAATTTAGCTTGGCTTGGGATAATTCCTGATGAATCACCATTAAATCCTAAAAAAGAATATGCACCATATCGCCAAATGGAGCGGTTAGATATTTACCGTAAATATACTCAAGAGTTATTAGATCGTGGTTTGGCCTATAAATGTTTTTGTACTCCAGAAGAATTAGATGAGGAGCATGAACGCCAGGTAGCAGCAGGAATTGCTCCAATGTATAATCGTAAATGTCGAGATTTAACAGCGGAGGAAGTAGCCAAAAAAGAAGCTGCAGGGATTCCTTATACAATTAGACTTAAAGTACCAGCTGGTAAAACCTATGAATTTGATGATATGATTCGTGGGCATGTTTCGTTTGAATCTGATGATATTGGAGACTGGGTGTTAGTAAAAGCTAACGGAATACCAACTTATAATTATGCTGTTGTTATTGATGATCATACAATGGATATTACCCATGTATTTAGAGGGGAAGAGCATTTAAGTAATACTCCTAAACAGATGATGATTTATGAAATGTTTGGCTGGACACCACCTACTTATGGTCATATGACATTAATTGTAAATGAACAAAGAAAGAAATTATCAAAACGTGATGAAAGTATTATGCAATTTGTTTCTCAGTATAAAGATGAAGGATATTTACCAGATGCAATGTTTAATTTTATGGCGTTATTAGGATGGTCTCCTGAAGGAGAACAGGAAATTTTTAGTCAAGAAGAATTGATCAAAGAATTTAGTGAAAAAAGATTATCTAAGTCACCTTCAATGTTTGATAAAGATAAGTTAACATGGGTAAATAATCGCTATATTAAAGAAAGATCGTTAGATGATGTTGTAGCTTTATGTAGACCATTTTTAGAAGAAGCTTATGATTTGTCTGATAAAAGTGATGAATGGATCAATATGTTAGTTGCTACATATCATGATCAATTATCTTATGGCAAAGAAATTGTTGCTTTAGTTGATTTATTTTTTAATGATGAATTGAATTTAGATGATGAAGCTAAAGAATTTATGAAAGATGATAGTATTCCTAACACATTAAGTGTTTTTAAAGCTAAATTAGAAACATTGGATGAATTTACTAAAGAAAATATTCAAGCATGTATTAAAGCAACACAAAAAGAAGCCAAGGTTCGTGGTAAAATGTTATATATGCCTTTAAGAATTGCAACAACGGGAATAATGCATGGTCCAGATTTAGCTAGTTCAATTTGCTTGTTAGGTAAAGAAAAAGTGTTGATGAGATTAGAACAGTTTTAACTGTTCTTTTTTTGTATTATTTTACTAGTGATTGCAAAAAATTACTATTTTTTTTAGGTTATAATATTGGTAGAGGATAACATAGGAAGGAGGTTAAAGATTAGATGTTTTATCCGTATTATTAAATTTTAAAGAAAAGGGGAAAGGAGTATGGATATAAAGAAATTTTTAAAATGTTTAATGTTGGCATCACTTGTTGTATCATTAGTGATTCCAACTACGGGAGTATTTGCAAATGAAACATACGGCAATTCTGCTTGGATAGATGTTTCAAGTAAAACATCAAAAGAAAATATTGCCTTGAAAAAACCTGTAACATCTTCGACAATAGAAAATAATCAATATGCATCGTATGCAGTTGATGGCAATGAAAATACATATTGGGCTTCAGTTAATCCTAGTGAGTTGGAAGTGGATTTACAGGGTTACTATAAGATTTCAGAAATAAATTTAATGGCTTATTTTGATGTGCCGGCAAATGCGAATCGTTATTATGATTATGAAATATATGCAAGTATTGATCATGAAAAGTATGATTTAGTTGCAGAAGAAACTGATACAGCGTGGAATACACCACAAGGAGATACATATGTTTTCGATGATACTTTTACAGCTCGTTATATTAAAGTAAAGATATTAAAGACCCATGCTGAGAATCAGCCAAATAATAATACGGGACATATCAAAGAATTACGGGTTTATGGAGAATTAGATCCAGCTTATGAAAAAATAAAAACAAATGTTGCTTTAAATAAGACTGTTGTAGCATCAGGACAAGAAGGCAGCAGTAATCCAGAAAAGGCAGTAGATAATAATACTAGTTCATTTTGGGCGGTAGCTGGAGAAGGCTGGTTAGAAGTAGATTTAGAAGGATATTTTGATGTTGATGAAATTAATGTGCTTCCATACTATTCAGATGGACGTTATTATAATTATGAAGTATATGTTAGTGTAAATGGTCTCGATTATATTAAAGTTGGAGAAAAGAAGGATAATATTTCACAAACAAGTGATGGAGATACATATACGTTTGAAACAAAAACAATTCGTTTTATTAAAGTAAAAATGTTATCAAATTCAGCTAATCCATCAATGCATATAAATGAATTAAGAGTATATGGGATAGAAAACGTAGATTTTACTCCTGATATAGAAGATGTCGATACTACTAGTATTGCATATCTAAAACCGGTTCGTTCTTATAGTAATAATGCTAGTTATCCGGTTTCAAATATAAATGATGGATTATTATCGACAACATGGCAGGCATTGTATTATCCAGCTTATATCGATATTGATTTAGAGAAAAACTATAATATTGATAGAATTCAAGTGATTCCAAATTTTAAAGATTTACAAGCGTATTATCAGTATTCTATTTTTACAAGTATGGATGGTGTGACTTTTGATAAAGTTGGTGAAAAAGTTGATGATGCTCTCGTAACAAAAGATGGAAATATGTTTGAAATCAATGGTAAAGAAGCTCGAATCGTACGTGTTTATCTTGAATATTGTTCAGCTGGAAATACCGGAAGTTTTGCTGAAGTTAGGGTATATGGTGATGAAAGTGAAACGCCAATAGTTGAACGTTCAGATATTAAGATAAGTGATTTTGAAGATACTGAGTATGCAAAACCAATTACTAAAAGTGAAACTCTTAAAGAAGTAGAAGGAGTGCTAAGCCGTACTATTGGTGAAAAGTATTTAGACTGGTTTGAGTTTGTATTAGAAGAAAATAGTGAAAGTGATAATGATTATTATGAGATTAGTAATCATAATGGTAAAATTCAAATCAAAGGAAATGAGGGTGTTTCTCTAACTACGGGATTGAATTATTACTTAAAATATTACTGTAATGTTTCCATTACACAACAAGCGAGGCAAGTTAAAATGCCAAATAAAGTAGTTCCGGTAACAGAAACGATCCGTAAGGAAACGCTATATGAAGTACGATACGCATATAATTATTGTACTCATTCTTATACAATGGCATTTTGGGGTGAAACAGAATGGCGAAATGAAATGGATTGGTTAGCCTTAAATGGTGTAAATGCTATCCTTGATATTACTGGACAAGAAGAAGTCTGGAGAAGATTTATGAGTAACTTAGGTTATTCAATTGATGAAATCAAAGACTGGTTAGTTGGACCAGGATATTATGGATGGCAGTACATGGCTAATATGGAAAATGTCAATGGACCAATTCCAGATAACTGGTTTGCACAACGTACTGAACTTGCAAGAATGAATCAAAGAAAAATGCGTGCATTAGGAATGACACCTATTTTACAAGGTTATAGTGGTATGGTTCCTAATAGTATTACTGAAAAAGATGCAAGTGTTGAAATAATACCTCAAGGTCTTTGGAATGGAATGCAGCGACCAGCAATGTTAAAAACGAATACAGAAACATACCAAGAATATGCAAAAATGTTTTATCAAGCACAAGAAGAAGTATATGGAAAGGTTACTAATTATTATGCAACTGATCCATTTCATGAAGGTGGACAAACTGGTGGAATAGGTCGGAATATTGTTGGAAGAAAAGTATTAGATGAAATGAAAGCATATGATAATGACGCAGTTTGGGTTATTCAATCATGGAGTTTTCAATCGGATTTATTAAGTGAAATTACAACGGAAGAAAAAGAAAATAACATTTTATTATTAGATTTAAATGCTAGTAAATCAGCAAGATATACATCTACAAATGAATTTTCAGGAAGTAGTTGGGTATATTGTATGCTTGAAAACTATGGTGGTCGCTCTGGTGTGCATGGAAATCTTGAAAAATTAACAACAATACCAAGTCAAGTAAAAGATAAAACAAGTCATATGGTTGGAATGGGAATTGCACCAGAAGGAACTAACAATAATCCAGTTAGATTTGATTTATTCTTCGAAATGATGTGGGAAGAAAATGATGTGGATTTAGATGAATGGATCAAGCATTATGTGGAACGTAGATATGGTAGTAGTAGTGAAAATGTTCAAAAGGCATGGGAAATATTATTAGAAACAGTTTATCGTCCTGCAACTCATGCTGATCCACCAGAATCAATAATTAATGTAAGACCACAATTTAATGCAAAACAGTCAGCGCCAAATGGTAGTATGAGCAAAAATTATGATTTGAAAAAATTTGAAAAAGCATTGAATTATTTAATGAAAGATTATGAACAATTAAAAGATAGTGAAGGATATTTATATGATGTAACTGACTTTTTAAGACAGGCAGTAGCTAATAGTGCAGAAAAGAAATATAGTGAATTTACGAAAGCATTTAATGATGGGAATATTGAATTATTTAAAGAAAAATCTCAAGAGTTCTTAGATATGGTAGAACTTCAAGATCAGGTTTTAAATAGTAATAAAAATTTTATGGTTGGAACATGGTTAAATGCAGCCCAAAATGCTTCAAAAGGACAAGATGATTTTACTAAAATGATTTTCCAATTAAACAGCAAAGCAATTATCTCAACTTGGGCACCATATTATTGTTGGGGAGTATATGACTATGCAAACCGCGAATATGGCGGTTTAACAAAAGATTATTATTTGCAGCGCTGGGAAGTTTGGATTCAACGTTTAACAGATAAAATTGAAGGTAAGGATATTAGTAATTATCAAGAGATTTCAGTAGAAGAATCTCATCAAATGGCTTGGCAGTGGGCTAGAAGTGATAAAGAATACAGTATTGAAGCAACAGGTGATACAAAAGCGCTATATGAAGAATTTATAAATAATTACTCTTTAAATGATAATTCTGTAGATGAACTGCAAGTAGATCAGATAAGTATTTCGATTTCATGCGATAAGCCTAATTATAACAATTATCCAATTAGTAATGCTATTGATGGAAATGAGAGTACTTTTTGGTCAACACAAACCAATATAAATGCTCCATATACCGTATTCTTTAAATTTGATCAAGCTGAAACTATTAATTCATTTATTATTTTACCACGAAATTATAATAGCAATGCAACGGGAAATGGAGATATTTTAGGAATTGAATTATGGGTAAGTGATGATGGTAATGAATATCGTATGATTGCCCAGGAAGAATATGAACAAAATGGCAATGAACGTATTTGCAATTTTGAAACAGTTACAACAAAATATGTAAAATTAGTGATTACTAAAACATTAATTTGGAATAATATTGCTACAAATGCTTCGGCAACAGCGGCAGAATTTAATTTCTATAAACCATATGCTCAACTAAGAAGTGGTATATATACAATTCAAAATAATATAATTGAAGATGTTTATGAAGATACAACGGTAAAACAATTTTTAGCAGGATTTGATATCTCTCAAAATGGAAAGATAATTGTAATTAGAGATGGAAATGAATTAACAGAAAGTGATGTAATTAGACAAGGTGATATCGTTGAATACTATTATAAAGATGAAAAAGTAGAAGAATATCAAATTGGAGAATTTGTCAAGTTGGCAGATTATACGCAATTAAATGAATTAATTGCAAAATGTGAAAAACTTAATCAAAGTGATTTCACTTTAGAAAGTTGGAATCAATTTAGTGAAATTCTTACACTTGCAATTGGAGTTCAAGTAAATCCAGAAGCTAGTCAGGAAGAAATAGATTTAGCAGTAGAAAACTTAAAAACTGCTTATGATAATTTAATCTTAATAGCAGTTGAAAGTGATAAAACAGCATTACAAATAGCTGTCGATACTGCAAATACTTTAAAAACTAAAGGTGCATTAGATAATGTCGTACCAGCAGTCGTTAATGAATTTGAAGCAGCATTAGCTGAAGCTGAAGGAATTTTAGCTGATTCTAGCGCTGATCAAACAACGATCGATGCATCATTCTATCGTCTAGCTAACGCAATTCAGATGTTAGACTTTGTAAAAGGTGATAAGAGTGCTTTAGAAGCCTTACTAGAAGAAGCAAATGGTCATGAAGAAGAAAACTATACAACTGATTCATGGACAGCATTGCAAGAAGCAATCGAAGCAGCAACTGAAGTCATGAATGATGAAAATGCATTAGAAAGTGATGTAACAGAAGCGTTAAATAACTTAACAAAAGCAATTGGAAACTTAGTCTTAAGAGCAGATAAAACAAAATTACAAGAAGCATATGACATGGTAAATGGCTTAGATAAGAGCCTATATACAGAAGCAAGTGTAGCTGGATTAGATGAACCAATGGCAAATGCAAAAGCAGTATTAGATGATCCAGATGCAACTCAAGAAGCAGTAGATAATGCATATGCAGAGTTAATAAGAGCATACTTAGATATGAGATTGATTCCAAATAAGGATCTATTACAAGGATTGATTGATCGTGCTCAATCATTAAATGCCACAAATTATAGTGCTAAGACATGGTCAGTAATGATGGAAGCGTTAAATGAAGCAAAAGCAACATTAGCTGATCAAGAAGCAACACAGGAAGAAGTAGATACTGCAAAAGAAGTATTAGTTAAAGCAATGGCTGGATTAGAAGCAAGTGATTCGGTAAAAGCCGGCGATACAATAGCAAGTGTAGCTACTGGAGATAATGGTTTAATTGAAATCTTTGCTAGTTTATCAATTTTAAGTTTTATGGGATTAAGTTTGTTGAGAAAAAAGAAGTCTAATATATGTTGATTTGTTTTACATATAGAAGATTAACAGCACAAGGAATTGTGCTGTTTTTTGTGAGGTATCTAACTTTAATCGTTGAGGTAAATATTTACCAATAAACAATTTGGATAATGATAGAGTAAAATAGAAGCATATATCAAAATTAATAAATAATAAGATTAATGGGCTGACTATAAAAAAGTTATAGTTATATATTTTTTGGAATATTATAATTGTTGATTTAGATAATTAATTATGAGATATAAGATAAGACATTATGTTATTTTTATAGATAAATGGAGATATTATTTAATAGGGAATATTTCTATAGTTAAGATATTAAAAAATATTAATTATTTTTAAATGTAATTGATTTTTATGATAAAAAGGCATAATATAGTTCGTGAATATATTCATTTGCATAATTAGAGCAATTTTCATATAAAGATGATATAATGATTCTTAGGGAGTAGGTGAGGGTATGAAAAATAAAATAATTATAATTATATTAGCGTTTTTTTCTTTAGTTAATATAATATTAGTTGTTTGTGCTTTTAATATCACCCCTTTGACAATTAGAAGAGATACGTTTATATATGAATATGGTAGTGAAATCCAAACCTCTCCACAATATTATATAAATGCAAATGAGGCTATTTTATCACAAGTTGTATTGAATTTTTCAGATTTAAAAAATGAAATAGGACTTTATAAAGTTTCGGCAACTTATTTAGGGGTAGAATATCCTTTTTATATAAAAATAGTAGATACTACAAAACCTGTAGTTACATTAAAAGCATCAACTTTTAATGTAGCTTTAAATACAAAAATTAATGCGATTGATTTAATTGAGGAAGTGGAAGATAATTCAACATACACTGCATATTTTAAAGGTGAAGGAGAAGAAAAAGAAACATATAAAATATTTACTGAAAAGGGATCATATGTTGAAAGGATCATTGTTGAAGATCAAGCAGGTAATCAATCAGCTTCGTTAAGGGTTAAAATTGTAGCTGGACAAAATGGAAATAATCCAACTTTAACGGGAATCGATAATATTGAAATTTTAAAAGGAAGTAGTTTTAATGCTTTAGAGGGAGTAGAAGCTACGGATGGCAGCGGGAATGATATTACTGAAAAAATAAAAATATTAAAAAATAATGTTAATGTTAATGAAGTGGGAGAATATGAGGTTATATATTCAGTGACTAATGATAAGGGGCATACACTTCAAAGAACTAGAAGAGTAACAGTTGTTCAATCGGAAAAGGCAGGGCGTTAAATGATAACTAATTTAATTATTTTAATTTGTATTATTATATTTATAATTATTAATTTTATTGATAAAAGTGATGATAAATCATCTTTAGCGATTAAATATGGAGCGTTTTACATGCCCAGAATTGATGTGAAAAAGGAGTATTGGCGCTTTATCACAGCTAATTTTGTTCATATTGATATCGTGCATATATTTATGAATGTATATAGTATATATTATTTAGGAGGAAGATTTTTTGAACCGCTTTTGGGGTCTGGTCAATATATTTATTTAGTATTGATCAGTTGTATTGCAACAAGTGGAGCTTGTTATTATCAAGGGAAAAAGTTTATTAGTTCATATAATACAATTACATTAGGAGCCAGTGGTATTTTTTATGGCTTTTTAGGTGCGATAATATCATTAGGAATATTTGCTGGTGGGAATTTTTATATGCTATTAAAATCATACTTGTATATTATTGTTATTAATATTGCTTTTACATTTTTAAATGGTCGTGTATCAAAAGCAGGGCATATCGGAGGTTTAATAGGCGGCTTTTTAGCGATGACAATTTTGATTGGTTGTAAAACATGGCTATTTTAGTTGATGGTGATGCTTGTCCCGATCTTTTAGAAATAAAAAAATTAGCTAAACGCTATTTGGTAGAAATGATTGTTTTTGTTGATTATGCTCATTGTCTTCAAGATGATTATTTTAAAGTTTGTTTTTGTGAAGTCGGTAAAGATAGTGTTGATCAAGCAATCATAAATACTTGTAAAAAAGGTGATTTAGTAATTAGTCAGGATTATGGATTGGCAAGTTATGCTTTGTTAAAAGGGACTCAAGTACTTCATCCTTCAAGAAAAGTTATTAATAATGAAAATATTGATCAATTATTGATGGGACGCTATGTTTCGGCTAAACAAAGACGGATGAACAAGCGGGTAAAAGGTCCTGCTAAAAGGACAGAAAAGATTCATGATATTTTTTTAAGACAGTTAGAAAATATATTGATCAATAATAAAAATGCTAGTTCAAAATAAACTAGCATTTTATTTACCACTATCGCCATAGTTTTTAAGAACTCGAGCACTAGGATCATCGACATCACAATTTTCCCATTCTTTATTTGGCATCCAAAAATCTTTTATCCATTTAGCTTGTCCGGGATAAAACGATTCAAAGATATCACGATACAATAATGATTCTTTAGTAAACGGAGTAGCAATAGGATATTTTTCTTTTGCGATAATAAGGGCATCATCGTTGTATAAGCCTTCAGCATATTCTTTTAAATAATCAACCATTGAATGTCCAACTGCGTCTGAAAAAGCAGCTTTTTCTCTAAATAAGATATCATTAGGTAAATAATTCATATCTTCAAATGCATGTCTTAGTAAATATTTTCCTTTATTATAAGTATTCATTTTTTTAACTGGATCAATGCTCATAGCATAATCAACAAAATCAATATCAGCAAAAGGAACTCGTCCTTCTAAGGCATGAGCAGAAATACAACGATCAGCTCTTAAAACATCATACATATATAATTCTTTAATTCTTTTTTTGGCTTCATCTTGAAAAGCTTGAGGACTTGGTGCAAAGTCGGTATATTTATAACCAAATAATTCATCACTTACTTCACCTGTCATAATTACTTTGATATCAGTATTTTCGTGAATATATTTGCATAGTAAATACATCGCCATACTAGCTCTAATAGTTGTAATATCATATGTTTCTAAATGGAAGATAACTTCTCTTAAATTATTTAGTAGATCTTGTTTGGTTATGATTATTTCAGTATGTTCAGTACCTAAATAATCAGCAACTTGTTTTGCGTATTTTAAATCGATAGGGTCACTTTCCATACCAATAGCAAAAGTTCTAATTGGTTTATCGTTTAATTTAGAGGCTATTGCACATACTAAAGACGAATCTAGGCCACCGCTCAATAAATAACCAATCGGTGCATCAGACATGAATCTTTTTTTAACTGCATTTTCCAATTTTGTTTTTAATTTTATAGCAATTGTAGCTAAATCATCATTATTGATGATTTTAGGATCACTTAAATCGTTATAACAGATAAATTTTCCATCTTTATAATAATGTCCTGGTGGAAAAGGCATAATATCTTTGCACAGTGAAAATAAACTTTTAGCTTCTGAAGCAAAACAAATTTTTCCATCAACTTTGCTGTAACCATAAAACATCGGTCTGATTCCCATTGGATCACGTGCTGCCATGATTTCTTTTTTCTCATTGTCATAGATTACTAGTGCAAACTCAGCATCCAAAAATTTACACATGATTTCTAAACCGTATTTTTTATATAAAGGAATTAAGATTTCACAATCACTACCAGATTTAAAAGTATATTCTTTTTCTAACATTATTTTTAAATCTGGATAATTATAAATTTCCCCATTACAAACAAGGATACAGTCTTTATAAGCAAAAGGCTGATTTCCCTTCGAAGATAAATCCATAATTGATAATCGATTAAATCCCCATGTTATTCCCTCTTTTATACTAACATGCTGATGATCGGGTCCGCGATAAGCCGCTTGATCTAAGGCGTCATTAAATACCTCCAATTTAAATTCTTCATTTCCGACTACTAAAAAACCACACATAATAAATTTCCCCCTTAAAATTATATAATTGCGAGAATAGAAAAACTCGCTTAATGTCGCGAGTACCCAGATAACTAAATAGTCTTAATAGTTACATGGTACGGAAAATACTTCATAGAGTACTCGATACCCGCCAATAGTAACGTTACTGGTAACGTTCTAGCCTACTTGCATATGCTTTCGGTAGACAGCTCATAGGTGTTCTTCATAATAAACTTCCCTGTTAGGCTTACACCATTTCCTAACTCGCTGTAGGTTCTGTGAATTACTACTCTCCTAATCAATGCTTTTATTTACTATTACTAATTGATGTTAGTATATAATATTTCTTAATCAAATGCAATAAAAAAAAATTAATATGATAATATTTTTTATGCAACGACGAAAAATATTAGAATATAATGCCAATAATTTAATAAAAAATATTTTTAACAAGAATTTGTTGAGAATTCAGGGCTTTAAATAGTAATAATTAGGTTATAATAATAGTATCAAATATATTATTAAATATATTTGACAAAATATCTATCTTTTAATAAACTTTGAGTATATTGAGAGGTAGAAAAAATGACATATAAATTAATTGCATTGGATTTGGATGGCACATTAAAAAGTAGTGATAAAAAGATTTTACCTAAAACAAAAGCTATATTACAAAAATTAGCGAAACAAGGTATAGTGATAGTTTTAGCTTCAGGACGTCCTACAGCAGGGTTATATGCTGAAGCAAAAGAATTGGATTTGGATAAAACAGGAGGTTATCTTTTATCATTTAATGGGGCTAAAGTAGTAGATTATCGTACTAAAGAAATTGTTTATCAAAAGGTATATGATGCCAAAACTGCTCATGCAGTATATGATCGTGCTAAGAAATATAATTTAGCAGTAATGACTTATACTGATGAATTGATCTTGACGGAAGATGATAATGATGAATATGTTATTATTGAAAGTGAAATTAATCATATGCCAATAAAACATATTGACAGTTTTAAAGAGACTGTAAATTTTTCAGTAAATAAAGTTTTATTGACAGGGGAGCCTGATTATGCAAAAAGAATTATTGATGAGTTTAAGGAACCATATGGCGAGTCTTTAAGCATTTATCGTTCAGCACCATTTTTTATTGAAGTAATGGCGCAGGGAATTGATAAAGCAGCTTCTTTACAATTGTTAATTGAACAGCTTGGTATTAAACAAGAAGAGGTAATTAGTTTTGGCGATGGATATAATGATTTGAGTTTGATTGAATTTGCGGGTATGGGCGTTGCTATGGCTAATGCAGTTGATGAAGTAAAACAACGAGCAAATTATATTACTTTATCTAATGATGAAGAGGGGATATATGAATGTTTAAAAATGTTAAGTGGAAAGGGTGAAATATAATGTTGCCAAATGATATTAATATGCTGGTAAGTTTTTTGAATACAAAATTAAGAGATGATGATATGTCTTTAGAACATTTATTAGAAGTTAATGATGCTAATCATGATGAAGTTATGGTGCGTTTAGAAGCAAATGGTTTTTATTTTGATGAAGAAAGTAATCAAATAAAAGCAAAGTAGAGCAAATCTTTAAGGTTTGCTTTTTTAGAGTTTGATTTAGTAATAGCTAAAAATATATTTTATATTAATTAGAAATGGAATCAAACATTATTTTATTTTTTGATAAGAAATGCTATAATGTAGTTTAATTAAGGGGGATATAAGAAATGTTAAAATTAGAAGATTTTAAAGCTGCCAAAAAAAGAGTAGATGAAGTAATCGAAGAAACCCATTTAATTCATAGTGAAGCTTTTTCAGCGGAATGTGGCAATGACGTATATATTAAACCAGAAAATCTCCAAAAAACTGGTGCATTCAAAATAAGAGGCGCTTATAATAAAATTGTTAAACTTGATGATGATGCTAAGAAAAAAGGATTGATTGCTTCTTCAGCTGGAAATCATGCACAAGGGGTAGCGTATGCTGCTAAGATGTTAGGTGTTAAAGCAACTATTTGTATGCCTGCTCATACGCCATTAATAAAAGTGGATGCGACAAAAGCCCATGGAGCGGAAGTTGTTTTACATGGAGAAGTTTATGATGAAGCATATGCAAAAGCAGTAGAATTACAAAAAAGTAAGGGATATACATTTGTACATCCTTTTGATGATGAAGATGTTATTGAGGGTCAAGGAACTATAGCATTAGAGATTTTAGAAGAGTTACCAAATACTGATGTAATTTTAGTACCAATTGGCGGTGGTGGATTAATTGCTGGAATTGCTTGTGCAGCTAAACAAATTAATCCTAATGTCAAGATTTATGGTGTAGAGCCTGAAGGTGCGGCTAGTGCTTTGGCTGCAATTCATGAAGATCAGGTTGTTACTTTAGCAGAGGCGAATACAATAGCTGATGGAACTGCGGTAAAAACAATTGGTAATAAAACTTTTGAATATATAAAAAAATATGTTGATGGAATAATTACGGTGAATGATTATGAGTTGATGGATAGTTTTCTTTTATTAGTTGAAAAACATAAACTGGTAGCAGAGGGTTCTGGTATTTTATCTTTAGCAGGATTGAAAAAATTATATGAAAAGAATAAAAAAGTTGTTTCATTGATTAGTGGTGGAAATATAGATGTAATGACAATTTCTTCAATGATCAATAAAGGATTAATATCTAGAGGTCGAATTTTTACTTTTTCTGTTCAACTCCAAGATAAACCGGGACAATTAGAATTAGTATCTAGAGTATTAAATCAATGTAATGCAAATGTAATTGCTGTTGATCATAATCAGTTTAAAAATTTTGCACGTTTTTCTGAAGTAGAATTAAGAGTCACTGTGGAAACTAATGGTAATGCACATATTGAAACGATTATTAATGAATTTGATAAATTAGGATATAAGATTATAAAGATTAATTAATCCAAAGAGTGAATGCTATGCATTTTACTCTTTTTATTATATTTATATAAGCAAAAACTCATCTAGGATATATATAGACGAGTTTTACTAATTATTATTTAAATATGATATTTTTGGGTAGTAGGGATTGCAGATGATAAGTTTTTACAAAGAAAGTCGAAAAGCAGCAAAATTAATTTTTATCTTAACTTTAAAGAAATGTTATTATTTTTTGTATAAATAGATTATTGCCAATATTTAGTAGTTGTAATGTTTAAATCTACATTACCAATTATACCTTTGATAGAACCTGTTTCACTATATTGGAGGATTTGATATTCATCTTCGATAATAGGGTCGTTATTGTAACGGGCTTTCCATTTTATATAGCTATTTAATTTTTTATCGGTAAGTTTTGTTGTCCACCAGTTATGGTTTGCATAGATTCCTTTTTTATTTTGATTAGGGATATTTTCTAAAAATGTAGTTGCAACAGTAGTTAAAGTGTCGCTAGATAGATCTCCTTGAAATTCTTCATCTTCCAGATCTATGAAAACACCTAAAGCAGGTGTTTTATTATTTAATAATGAAGTTACAAAGTCAGCTTCTTTTTTTGCCTGAATAGTATCACGAGCAAGCGAATAATAATAGACACCATAAGGAATAGATAATTCTTCACATTGTTTAACATTTTGCTTAAAATAAGGATCTTCTTTGGTTTTTGTGCCATCAGTTAAAGAAGTATAACCACAGCGAATGATTACATAATCAATTTCTTGACTAGCTAGCTGAAGATCAACTTCTTCGTTCCATTTTGAAATATCGATGCCAATATATTTGCCTTCTGTGGATAATTTATCATTATGATTAAATATTGCTATTCCAGAAATTAATAAACAACAAGATAATAATACAAAAACAGTTTTAATTAGAGACCGCTTTTTTTTATATTTGTTAAATAAAATCGGAAAACAAAAGAACATAATGATTAAAAGTATTATAATACTGTGCATCAAATAATCAGGTAAATAACGTTTATAATAAAGTGAACATGAAAAAACGATAATACTTATTAATATAAAGAAAAGAATATTTTTTTTATTAAAAATCTTTTTTGACTTCTTTTTTTTCATTATATCACCTCAGCAATTTGATTTTATCATAATTGCTAATATATAGCGATAACTTATTTTTGATTTATTTTTTCTAATTCTTCGATAATTAAATCTAATTTATTGTGAAGGTCTTGGATAATGATTTCGGTTTTTAAATTAACTTTGTAATCATTTTCATTTCTTTGACGATCTTTTTGTTCCTGACGATTTTGTGCCATCATGATAATTGGTGCTTGAATAGCTGCTACACAAGAAAGAATCAGGTTTAAAAGGATGAAAGGATAGGGATCGATATTGTTAGGTGTAAATAAATTAAACAACATCCATGTTATTAAAAGAATTATAAAAATAATAATAAAACTCCAGCTGCCACCTAGATGAGCGATTTTATCTGCAAGTTTTTGGCCGAAAGTTTCCTTTTCTTGTTTATTGTTTGCAATTGGCTTTTCGAGAACTAGATGAATTATCTCTTCATCTTGCATATCATCTTGGACATTTTCGAGAATTTCTTTGATTATTTTATTATGAGTTAAGTTTTTCATTGAATCACCTATAATTAGTATTTACCATAAGTTTTATTTTAGACATATTTAAAGTATAAATGAATTTTTTTGTAGCAATAAATATTTATTAATTTGTTGAATTTAACAATGTTGTTTTGTACAATAATATAGATAAAAGAACGAAGGGAAGATAATGATGTTAAAAGAGTATTTTGGTAAGTTAAATTTTAATCATTTTCAATTCTTTTGTAGTTCTATTTTTTGTGATTAACATATCAATATTGATATGTTTTTTTTAAGAAATTTAAAAGGAGGACAATTATGCCAAAGAGAGAAGATATTAATAAAGTATTAGTAATTGGTTCAGGACCAATTATTATTGGTCAAGCTTGTGAATTTGATTATTCTGGAACTCAAGCCTGTAAAGCATTGAAAAATTTAGGATATGAAATTGTTTTGGTGAATTCTAACCCTGCAACAATTATGACGGATCCAGAAACTGCTGATGTTACTTATATTGAACCATTAAATTTAGCGAGATTGACACAAATTATTGAAAAAGAAAGACCTGATGCTCTTTTACCTAATTTAGGCGGACAATCGGCATTAAATTTATGTTCAGAATTAAATCAAGCAGGAATTTTAGAAAAGTATAATGTTCAGGTTTTAGGGGTTCAAGTTGATGCAATTGAACGCGGTGAAGATCGACTTGAATTTAAAAAAGCAATGAATGCTTTAAATATTGAAATGGCTCGAAGCGAAATCGCTAATACGGTTGAAGAAGCTTTAGATATTGCTGATAAATTAGGATATCCAGTAGTTGTACGTCCAGCTTATACGATGGGAGGAGCCGGAGGTGGACTTGTTTATAATGTTGAAGAATTAAAGACAGTCGTATCTCGTGGATTACAAGCAAGTTTAGTTAACCAATGTTTGATTGAAGAATCAATTTTAGGTTGGGAAGAATTAGAAGTTGAGGTTGTTCGCGATGCCAACAACAATATGATCACAGTTTGTTTTATTGAAAATATTGATCCATTAGGAGTGCATACTGGTGATTCCTTCTGTAGTGCACCGATGTTGACAATAAGTCAGGAAGTACAAGATCGTTTAAAAGATCAGGCTTTTAGAATTGTTGAATCAATTGGCGTTATTGGTGGAACAAATGTACAGTTTGCTCATGATCCAGAAACTGATCGCATTGTTGTAATTGAAATAAATCCAAGAACTTCACGTTCATCTGCTTTGGCGTCAAAGGCTACAGGATTTCCAATTGCTTTAGTCTCAGCGATGTTAGCGGCTGGATTGACTTTGGAAGATATTCCATGTGGTAAGTATGGAACTTTGGATAAGTATGTACCAGATGGTGAATATGTAGTTATTAAGTTTGCTCGCTGGGCATTTGAAAAATTCAAAGGTGCTGAAGATAAACTTGGCACACAAATGAAAGCTGTTGGCGAGGTTATGAGCATTGGAAAAACTTATAAAGAAGCATTCCAAAAAGCAATTCGTTCCCTTGAAATAGGTCGCTATGGTTTAGGGTATGCAAAGAATTTTAACGAATTATCAAAAGAGGAATTATTAAAGAAATTAACAATTCCTACAAGCGAAAGACAATTTATTATGTATGAAGCGTTAAGAAAAGGAGCAACAGTTGAAGAGCTGTTTGAATTGACGCAAATAAAACATTATTTCATTGAACAAATGAAAGAGCTAGTCGAAGAAGAAGAAAATATTATGACTTATCGAGGTAAAGAATTACCAGTCGATGTTTTGAAACGAGCAAAACAAAATGGCTTTTCTGATAAATATTTAAGTCAGATATTAGATGTTGAAGAAGATGTGATTAGAAAACAAAGATTAGCTAATGGTATTGATCAAGCGTGGGAACCAGTTCATGTAAGTGGAACACCTGATAGTGCATACTATTATTCTACATATAATGCTCCAGATAAAAGTAATATCCATACTGATAAGAAAAAAATCATGATCTTAGGTGGTGGACCAAACAGAATTGGACAAGGAATTGAATTTGATTACTGTTGTGTTCATGCTGCTTTGGCATTAAAGAAGTTAGGTTTTGAAACAATTATTGTAAATTGTAATCCAGAAACTGTTTCAACTGATTACGATACATCAGATAAATTATATTTTGAACCGTTGACATTAGAAGATGTATTAAGTATTTATGAAAAAGAAAAACCTGTTGGTGTAATTGCGCAGTTTGGTGGTCAAACACCATTAAACCTAGCTGCACAGTTAAAGAAAAATGGTGTTAATATTTTAGGTACGACACCTGAAACGATCGATATGGCTGAAGATCGTGACTTATTTAATGAAATGATGGAAAAATTAGAAATACCAATGCCTGAATCAGGAATGGCGGTAAATGTTGATGAAGCATTAGAAATAGCTCAAAGAATAGGCTATCCATTAATGGTAAGACCTTCTTATGTATTGGGTGGTCGTGGAATGGAAGTTGTTTATGATGATGAATCATTAAAACAATATATGGCAGCAGCTGTTGGGGTAACGCCAGATCGTCCAATTTTGATTGATCGGTTCTTAAATAATGCAATGGAATGTGAAGCAGATGCAATTAGTGATGGTGAGAATGTTTTTGTTCCAGCGGTTATGGAACATATTGAATTGGCTGGAATTCATTCAGGCGATTCAGCATGTATTTTACCATCAAAACATATTCCGATCCGTCATCTAGAGACAATTAAAGAGTATACTAAGAAGATTGCTAGAGAAATGAATGTGCGTGGTTTAATGAATATGCAATATGCAATCGCTGATAATAAAGTTTATGTATTAGAGGCCAATCCTCGTGCTTCTCGAACAGTACCTTTAGTATCAAAAGTATGTAATATTAATATGGTTAAACTAGCTACTGATATCATTACTAGCGATTTAACGGGACGTCCTTCACCAGTAGTATCATTGACAGAAAAGAAAATTCCACATATTGGTGTAAAACAAGCTGTTTTCCCATTTAATATGTTCCCAGAAGTTGATCCGATTTTAGGACCAGAAATGCGTTCAACTGGTGAGGTCTTAGGGCTTGCTAGTTCGTATGGAGCAGCTTTATATAAGGCTGAAGAAGCAACAAAATCTATTTTACCAACAGAAGGAAAAGTTTTGATCAGTGTTAGTGATTTAGATAAACCTGAAGTTGTTGAATTAGCACAGGGATATTATGATGCTGGTTTTACAATTGTTGCAACAGGTAAGACGTATGAATTGATTACAGAAAATGGGATTCCGGCGGAAAAAATCAAAAAAATTTATGAAGGACGACCAAATATTGCAGATGCTTTAACAAATGGTGAATTGGCAATGGTTATCAATACTCCTGATGGAAAACAAAGTGTTCATGATGATAGTTATATCAGAAAGTCAGCAATTAAGATGAAGATTCCATATATGACTAATATGGCAGCTGCCAAAGCTTCATTGGAAGGAATTATGGAAATGAAGATTCATGGTAGCCATGAGGTAAAATCATTGCAAGAATATCATGCGGCAATTAAATAATATTTTATAAAATGTAGTCATTAATTTGACTGCATTTTTATTATTTTGATAATCTGGATAAATTTATTATTAAAAACTGTATTTATCAAATGGTATAATTTTGTGTATAATATTATTGTTGATTAAGCTAATAGAAGCTGATGATGTTATATGGGGGTAAATATGAAAATTATAAAAATTGTAATCATTTGTTCAATGCTATTAGGTCTAACTGCATGTAATAAAAGTGATGATTCAAATATAACATCTTCAAAAGAAGATGTTACTGAAAATGAAGAAGAAATTATAGAATATGAAAGAGATACAACAGCTGGAGAGATTAAATACATAACACTAGAAGAGATGGAAGCGATGATTGAGAAAAAAGAATCTTTTCCGGTTATTCTTTCAACTACTTATTGTTTGTATTGTCGAGATTTTCATTCAGTATTTGATGAATATATAAAAACACATCATGTTGTTATGTATGAAGTTATTCTTGATAATGAAAATCGTAGTGAACAAGAAAATTTAACAATTATAAAAAAATATTTTCCTGAATTTTCAACTACACCAGGTGTATTTTATGTTGAAAATGGAAAAGAAAAAAATTATCTTAATTTATCGTCAACGGGTATGGATGAAGAGGTAATTGATAATTGGGTTCAAACATATAAATTAGATAAGAAAAATTAAACGGTTAAGAGCCGTTTTTTATAATTATTTAAGAAAATAATCTTATTTTAATATTTTTAAAATATTGTTATGATAAATTATATACGCGATAATAAAAAAATGTAAAAACATCTTGAATATTCCTTTCTTTTCTACTATACTATACAAGAAAAGAAAGGAATGAGGCTGATGATAGTATTTGAGGAAAGTAAAAAAGTGAATCAAAAAGCCTTATTTTCATATTTTTATTGTTGTTAGACATATCATTTTTGTTGATATGTTTTTTTATAGTAATAAAGGAGGATAACTATGAAGGCATACTTAATATTAGAAGACGGTAATGTGTTTGAAGGCAAAAGTATTGGAGCAATAAAAGAAGTTGTAAGTGAATTTGTTTTTAATACTTCAATGACTGGATATTTAGAAGTATTGACAGATCCTTCTTATGCTGGGCAATCTGTCGTGATGACATATCCTTTAATTGGTAATTATGGTGTTTGTTTAGATGATCAAGAATCATATAAACCACATGTCGAAGGGTTTGTTGTTAATGAGCTTGCAAGGTTAGGGAGTAATTTTAGAAAAAATATTGAACTTGAGGATTATTTAAAACAACATAATATACCAGGAATTCAGGGAATTGATACGCGTAATTTAACGAAGATCATCCGTAGTAAAGGTTGTATGAATGGAATGATTACAACTAATAAATATGATGATTTGACAGAAGTAATGAAAAAAATTCATGATTTCAAAGTAACTGGTGTAGTTGAAAAGACAACTTGTAAAGAAAGTTATATCCTTGGTGATGGAATAAAGAAAGTTGCTCTGTTGGATTATGGAGCAAAAGCAAATATAGCTAAAAGTTTAGTTAGACATGGCTGTCAGGTAACGGTATATCCTGCTAGTACTACTGCTGATGAAATTTTAGCTAACGACTATGATGGAATTATGTTGTCGAATGGTGCTGGAGACCCGGCAGAAAATGTGCAAATTATTGAAGAAATCAAAACTTTGGTAAAAAGTGGAAAACCAATTTTTGCAATATGTTTAGGACATCAGCTTATGGCTTTAGCACATGGTTTTAAAACAGAAAAAATGAAATATGGACATCATGGTGCAAACCATCCAGTTAAAGATTTAAAAACAGGGCGAGTATACATCTCAACTCAAAATCATAATTATGTAATTAAAACTGATTCGATTGATGAAACTGTAGCAAAACCATGGTTTATCAATGTTAATGATAAAACGATCGAAGGTTTAGAATATTTAAATGAAAATATTAAAACAGTACAATTTCATCCTGAAGCATGTGCTGGACCTTTAGATACAGATGCGTTATTTGAAGAGTTTATAAAGATGATGGAGGTAAAATAAGATGCCAAAAGATAGTAGAATAAAAAAAGTATTAGTTATTGGTTCAGGCCCAATCATTATTGGTCAAGCAGCAGAATTTGATTATGCGGGAACACAAGCTTGTCGTGCTTTAAAAGAAGAAGGTGTCGAAGTCGTTTTAATTAATTCTAACCCGGCAACAATTATGACTGATAAAGATATTGCAGATAAAGTTTATATTGAACCATTAACTGTTCCTGTTGTTAAAAGTTTAATTATTAAAGAACAGCCTGATAGTATTTTACCTACTTTGGGTGGTCAAAATGCTTTAAATATTGCAATGGCTTTGGCTGATGAAGGATTTTTGGAAGAGCATAATGTGCGAACGATCGGAACTTCTACTGATACGATCAAGTTGGCTGAAGACCGGTTAGAATTTAAAAATCTGATGGAACAAATTAATGAACCATGTGCGGCTTCAATCGTAGTTAATCATGTCGATGATGCAATTGAATTTGCCCAAAAGATCGGATATCCGGTAGTTGTAAGACCTGCTTATACTTTAGGAGGAACTGGTGGGGGAATTGCTCATGATGAACAAGAATTGCATGATATTTGTTCTAATGGGTTAAGACTTTCAAGAGTTAGTCAATGTTTAATTGAAAGATGTATTGCTGGCTGGAAAGAGATCGAGTATGAAGTAATGCGTGATGGTGCTGGCAATTGTATTACAGTATGTAATATGGAAAATTTGGATCCAGTTGGTGTACATACTGGTGATAGTATAGTTGTAGCGCCAAGTCAGACTTTATCTGATAAGGAGTATCAGATGTTAAGATCATCAGCTTTAAATATTATTACAGCTTTGAATATAAAAGGTGGCTGTAACGTTCAATACGCATTAAATCCTAATAGCTTTGAATATTGTGTTATTGAGGTAAATCCTAGAGTAAGTCGTTCTTCGGCTTTAGCTAGTAAAGCTACAGGTTATCCAATTGCTAAATTAGCAGCTAAAATTGCATTAGGATATAATCTTGATGAAATAATTAATGCTGTTACAGGTAAAACATATGCTTCTTATGAGCCTACTTTGGATTATATAGTTTGTAAGATTCCTAAATGGCCTTTTGATAAATTCGTAGATGCTTCTAGAGAATTAGGAACTCAGATGAAAGCAACCGGAGAAGTTATGAGTATTTGTAATAATTTTGAAGGAGCATTAATGAAGGCTTTGCGTTCACTAGAACAAAATGTGTATTATTTGCATTTAAATGATCTTGAAGGTAAAGATCAAGAGTTTTTGCGGAAAAAATTGAAAGATGTTGATGATCAAAGAATTTTTGCAATTGCTGAGGCTTTGCGGCAAGGAATTAGCGAACAAGAGATTCATGATATTACAAAGATCGATGTGTGGTTTATTGATAAAATCAAACATTTGATTGAAGTTGAAAATGAACTTAAGAATAATGAATTAACGGTTGAATTATTACAAAAAGCAAAACGTTTAGAATTTCCTAATTTAGTTATTAGTGAATTAACAAATAAACCGATAGATGAAATTAAAATAATGTGTAAAGAAAATGATATCACTGCAGTATATAAAGTAGTTGATACATGTGCAGCTGAATTTGATGCAACAACGCCGTATTATTATTCAGTATATGGAGGAGTAAATGAAGTTGATCCAGCTGATGATAAGAAAAAAATTATGGTACTTGGATCAGGTCCGATTAGAATTGGTCAAGGTATTGAATTTGATTACTGTTCTGTTCATTGTGTCTGGGCTTTAAAAGAAGCTGGATACGATACGATTATTGTTAATAATAATCCAGAAACTGTAAGTACAGATTTTGATATTGCGGATCGATTGTATTTTGAACCTCTTACTCCTGAAGATGTCGAAAATATTGTTAATATTGAAAAACCAGACGGTGCAATAGTCCAGTTTGGTGGTCAGACTGCAATCAAATTAACTAAAGCCTTAATGGAAATGGGAGTTAAGATCTTAGGGACTTCAGCTGATGATGTAGATGCTGCTGAAGATCGTGAGCGGTTTGATGAAATTCTTGAAAAATGTCATATTGATCGGCCACGTGGATCAACAGTATTTACGATTGAAGAAGCATTGGAAGTTGCGAATAAATTGAAATACCCTGTTTTAGTAAGACCATCATATGTTTTAGGTGGTGCGGGAATGGAGATTTGTTTAAATGATGGCGATGTTAAAAAATTTATGAAAATTATTAACCGCCAGTATCAAGAACATCCTATATTGATTGATAAATATTTGGCTGGTAAAGAAGTAGAAGTTGATGCTATTTGTGATAAACATGGTATTTTAATTCCAGGAATCATGGAGCATGTAGAACGAGCAGGAGTACATTCGGGTGATAGTATTTCAGTTTATCCATCACAAAAAATCAAAGAGCACATAAAAGAGACTATTGTTGAATACACAAAACGACTTGCTAAAGCCTTAAATGTAATTGGCTTGATTAATATTCAGTTTATTGTATATGAAGATCAAGTTTATGTAATTGAAGTAAATCCACGTTCTAGTCGTACGATACCATATATTTCTAAGGTAACAGATATTCCTGTAGTTGATGTCGCTACACATGTAATTATGGGAAAATCAATCAAAGAACAGGGGTATGAGTATGGTTTAGCTCCTGAAAAAGAAACTGTCGCTATTAAAATGCCAGTTTTCTCGTTTGAAAAAATCAAAGGTGCTGAAATTAGTTTAGGGCCAGAAATGAAATCAACAGGTGAAGTCTTAGGAATTTCTAAAGATTATGACGAAGCTATATATAAAGCATTTATTGGTACGGGTATTAATTTACCTAAGAAAAAGAATATCATTTGTACAATTAAGGATTCAGCAAAAGAAGAATTTTTACCAATAGCAAAACAGTATTATATGTTTGGCTATGATCTATATGCTACAGAAGGAACTTATAATTATTTAAAAGAACATGATATACCAGTTAGTTTGGTAAATCGGATCAATGCTAAAAATAATACTTTATTTGATTTGATGCTGACTGATACCGTAGATTTGATCATTGATATTCCGACAAGAAATAATAATTTAAAAGATGGTTTTTTGATTAGGCGCTTTGCTGTTGAAGCTGGAATTCCGATTTTTACTTCTTTAGATACAGCTCAAGCACTAATTACAAGTTTGGAAAAACGTCATAAAGGTGATACGTCATTAGTAGATATCACTAAATTGAAATAGTCAGTTAAATTTAAATAAAAAGTATTTTAAAAACTGTATAATCATTAAATAAAAGACAGGTAGATCCTCAATATATAGGATTTACCTGTTTATTGTTAGCTAAAAGTATATAAATATTTTGATTTTAAATTCTATTAAATATGTTATTCATAAGATAAGGATGCAAGAAAAAATGATAGTTTGTAAGTATTTTAAAGTAGATAATAAAAAAGACATCTTTTTGATTATTACACAATCAATAAAGAGTCTTATATAATATTAAGAAGTTTTTAATATATTTATAAAATATTCATTATGTTCTATTGCCTTAAATACTAAAGCGCCAATAATCAAAACAATTAATTCACCGATTGCTACATATAATGCATTAATTAAATATGGAATTTGATAAGCATACCAAAGTTCACCGCCAACAATCAAACCGGTAATCATAGCTCCTATAACAGCAGCTAAATATCTGTTTTTAATTATATACATAGCAATGCAAACAATAATTGTACTAGTTGTTCCAAAAATTACATCTAATAGCCCCATTGGTGAAAATAAATTAGCTATAATACAACCTATTACTAAGCCAGGGATGTATTTTTTATTATAGAATGCTAAAAAAACCATAATTCCGATAATCTAAATTGAATTTCGGAATAGGCAATAGGTGAGATTGCTAAAGTGAGGGCAGCATAAACACTTGCAATCATTGCATTGACTACAATCAGTTTTACTGAAATACTTCTATTCATTATTTAATTCCTTTCATTGAATTATTTTCACTTATATGTCACCTCATTGAAAACAAAGTTATTATATATGATTTTTGTTAAAATAACTATACTTTTGTTGATTATATTTATTTAATTAAAATTTATGTATGTTGATTTAAAATAAAAAGTAATATAAATAATATTATGTAGGTATTAAATGGGATCAATTATAATATATATGTTGTGTAATTACAGGTTTAGCCGGTGTATTAATGAAATTAAGAAAAATAATTTGTTATTATCAGTAAAAAATAAAAAAATTAAAAAAAATTATAATTTTATTATGAATTATCACAAAAAAATATTATAATTATAGTTGAGGTCCTTAATATACATTAATTTATTAATATTTAAAGTTTAAATTAGTTTTTTAAATCTGCTTGTATAAAGTGTTAAATATTTAATGTTTTTTGCACTTTTTGGGATTGTACAAGTAGAAATACTTAAAAAGATAAAAACATAAATAAAAAGTACAAAGACTAGTTTGATAGATATTGGTAAAATATATGGTGTAAGATTAAAGGGCTTACAATTAGGTCAAGCGAAGGGAGGAATTTATATGCCTAATATAGTTCTAACAAGAATCGATGAACGTTTGATTCATGGACAAGTAGCTACTCAATGGTCTGGAAGTGTTGGAGCAAATTTATTATTAGTTGCCAATGATAAAGTTGCTGAAGATACATTTAGACAAGGGTTAATGGACATGGCTGCTCCAAGTTATGCACAAACACGTTATTGGACAGTTGAAAAAACAATCAATACGATTCACAAGGCAGCTGATCGACAAATGATTTTTATCATTTGTGATAACCCTCATGATGTTTTGCGATTAGTCGAAGGTGGAGTACCAATTAAAAAAGTAAATATTGGTAACATGCATATGGCTGAAGGAAAACGTCAAGTAGCTACATCTGTTGCAGTAAATGACGCTGATGTAGCAGCCTTTAAAAAATTGATGGATTTAGGGGTTGAATTGGAAATTAAACGTGTTCCAGATACACCTGCTGAAAACATCGACAAATTATTTAAATAGGAAAAGGAATCTGTACAACAGATAATGAAAGGAGAACGAACATGGATGTAAACATTATCCAAGCATTATTGGTTTTTATCGTTGCATTTATCATGGGTATTGACCAATTCAGTTTCTTGGAATCATTGTATCAACCAATCGTAACATGCCCTATTATTGGAGCAATCTTAGGAGATTTCCAATTAGGTGTTGTTGTTGGTGGTGCTTATCAATTAATTCAGATTGGTAGTATGCCAATCGGTGGGGCACAACCACCAAATGCAATTTTAGGTGGAATTATGGCAACAGTTTTCGCAGTTTCTTTAGGAATGGAAGCAACTGCTGATGGTGTAGGAGCTGCAATGGGGTTAGCTATTCCATTTGCAGTATTTGGACAATATGCTGTAACTTTAACATTTACAATTATGTCAGGTATGATGTCTAAAGCTGACGAATGTGCAGCTAATGCGGATGTAAAAGGAATCCGTAACATTAACTTGATCGAAATGGGAATCTTAGGTACATTATTTGGTATCTTAGCTGTAGCTGGTTTATATGGTGGACAAGCTTTAGGAACTACTTTAAAAGAATTCTCATTTGAATATTCATGGGTAATGGCTGGTTTAGACGCAGCTGGTGGTGCTATGAAATTCGTAGGATTTGCTATTTTAATGAAAGTTATGATGTCAGGAGAAATGTGGGGATTCTTACTTGCAGGTTTTGCTATGGCAGTAATCTGTAGTGCAATTGAATCAGTTTCTGGTGCAACATTGTTATTATGTGCATTTGTAGGTGTTGCAATTGCAATTTATGACTTCTTAATTCATACAAAAATTAAAAATAATGTAGGAACAAATACAGGAGGTGACTCTGATGGCATATAATATTCCTGAAAGATATCAAGATCTAACACCAGCTCCTCAGTTGGATAAAAAGACTTTAAATAAAATGGTTTGGATGTCATGTTTCTTACAAGCATCATTCAACTATGAAAGAATGCAAGCTTGTGGTTGGTTATGGGGTATTTTACCAGGTCTTCAAAAAATCCATACAAATAAAGAAGACTTAAAAGCTTCTATGGCTCACAACTTAGACTTCTTAAATACTCACCCATTCTTAGTAACATTCGTTATGGGTATCGTTTTATCACTAGAACAAAATAAAGCTGATACAAGCACAATTCGTTCTGTACGTATTTCTGCAGCTGGTCCATTAGGTGGTATCGGTGATGCATTATTCTGGTTAACATTAGTACCAATCGTTGCTGGTTTAACAGCAAATATTGCTATGGATGGTTCTATTCTTGGAGCAATCTTATTCTTAGTTATTTTCAACGCATTCCAATTTGTAATTCGTTGGTGGTTGATGCACTGGTCTTATGGATTAGGAACAAAAGCAGTTACTATGCTTACTTCTAATGCAAAAGAATTCACTCGTGCAGCTAGTATTTTAGGTATTTTCGTAGTAGGTGGATTAATTGCTACTTATGGTTCAACTAGCTTACGTTTATATGTAGGAGATCCTGCAATTAATATCCAAGGATTATTAGATGGTATTTTACCAAAATTATTACCATTATTAATTACATTAGGAATCTATGTTTTAATTAAAAAAGGATGGACTCCTGTAAAATGTATCTTATTAATTCTTGTTGTTGGTATCGTTGGATGTGCATTTGGTATCTTTGCTGGTGATTCTAAAGCTATGGATGCTGATGGTAATACTATCCCAGGTGGATATACTCCACTTGTAGAATGGTATGAATATCCTACTGAAACTGAATAATCAGATATTTAATATCAGAAATTAAGGGGTATGGTCAAAATTGATCGTGCCCTTTGTTTTTTATAATAAAAAGGAGTGAACTATTGATATGAATTCAATTACAATGGCGATTATTTTTATATTGTTCCTTGGTTTTTTTATTTTTCAAATAGTAAAGAAATTTTTGCTTAATAATCTTGACAGTTCAATTAAGAATAAAGATTATCAGCTTACTGAAAAATTGTCTGATATGACAATATCAAGACGATTTTTAAAAGACTATACTTGTGATTTATATAAAATTAAAGCTTATTATTTAGATAAAAACATCGAAAAATTTGATAAAATGTTGGAATATATTATTAAAACGGATTATAATAATCCAGAAGATAAAAAAGCTTTTTTAGAATTGTATTATCATACTTTTATACTTAAAGAAAATAAGAAATATGCTGATATCTTATTAGAAGAGATTAATAAAAGTAAAGATGAAAATTTTGTTAAGTATAATCAGCAGGCATATGAAGTTATGATTAATAAGCGTAATGATTTAGCAGAAGAGATGGATAAACAAATCGATTCAAAAAAGTTTTATGGTTTTTCTTTAGGTGTAATATTATATATGATTGCTATTCAGTATGAGAGGTTAGAAGATAGTAAGCGAGCTATTACGTATTTTAAAAATGCAGTAGTTTGTTTTAATCCAAGGGAAAAATATTGCGTATCTGCTAAAAAGCATATTGAACAATTAGAAGCTAATAATTAATAGTTTATTCTTTTTTGGAGGTTAAGATGAAATATAAAGCGGTAATTTTTGATTTTAATGGAACATTATTTTATGATACACCATTTCATAATATTGCTTGGCAGAGAGTAACAAAAGAGATAACTGGTAAAGACCTGGATGATGAATTAAGAATTAAGATGCATGGAAAAAATAATAAAGAAATCTTGTATTGTATTAAAGAAGATATGAGTGAAAAAGATAACGAATATTATTCTAAATACAAAGAACAAGTATATCGAAATATCTGTTTAGAACATCCAGATAAGTTACATCTAATAAAAGGTGCAATCGAATGTTTCGATTATTTAAAGAAACAAGGAATTCCTTTTACTATTGCTAGTGCATCGATTAAGGATAATATTGATTTTTTTGTTAAAACATTTGAATTAGATAAATGGTTTGATGTTAATAAGATCATTTATGATGATGGTAAACATACTAATAAGATTAGTATGTTTACAGATGCTGCTAAGTTATTAAATGTTGGAATCGAAGATTGTGTTATTTTTGAAGATAGTAAAACTGGAATTGGATATGCTAAGGAAATTGGTACAGGATTAGTTATAGGAATTGGTAGTGATTTTACTTCTCTAAAAAAATATGGTGCTGATTTCTGTATAAATGATTATACAGAATTTGATTGTGATAAATATTTTTAAAATATAATAAAAATAAAAACGAGGGTAAATACCTCGTTTTTAAAGTTATAATTAGTATAATTTTATTTATATTTGCTTTCGATATTTTGAATACTATATCTAGAAGCTTTTACAATAACATCTTTACTAATTTCTACATCAATAGTTTCATCGTTATTAATTTTTACAACACGTCCATATAGACCTCCTGCAAAAAGAATTCTATTTCCAACTCTTAATGTAGTGTGGACTTCACTGATTTCTTTACGACGTTTCTTCATATTGCGTGCAGAAATTATCATCATTACAATTCCGCATACCGCAATTAAAACACCAACAGTTATACAAGTCCATAAAATAACTTCCCAATTCATTCTTTAAATTCCATCCTCATCATTTGTATCTTCTTTATGGGCAGAGAAAGCAAAACGAACGATGCTGTCTTTACCTGTAGAGATAGCCATGTTAGTTAATGCATCTAATGAATCAACAAATTCTTTAGCCATAGATAATTCGATTACCATTGGTAAATTTGCTCCGCCAATAACTTCCATAGGTTTGTCTTTTTGTACAGAAAGTTCTACAGATGTTTTAAATGGTGATCCACCAGTTAAATCACATAAAAATAAGATACCATCAACATTAGATAATGAATCGATTGCTGAAGTTAATTTAGTACTTAAATCATCAACACTATCCTTTTCTTCAAAGTCAACGAAACACATATTTTCTTTTTCACCAGCGATCAATCTTAATGAAGAACGTAACCCACTAGCAAAATTTCCATGACCAGTTACAATTAATCCTAACATTTTTTATTCTCCTTTGCTGTATGGATATAATATTACACCTTTAACAACACGATTTACTTCTCCAGTTGGACAAGGGTTATCAGGTGTTTTACCCATAGATAATGATTTCAATACAGCTACTGTTTGAGCTAATATAATGTAATCAAAACCAAGTAATATATTATCATATTTACCGTCAATGTCAAATTCAACAACATAATCAACTAATTTTTTGATTTCATCACATTTTCCGTTCATTACAGCAACGATCTTGTTACCTTTTCTTTGACCACTCATTTCTTTGATCAAATCAACTTCATATTGACGAGAATATTCATTATCACTAATATAAACAACTGTTAAAGTGTCATCATCAACAATTGATTTAGGACCATGTCTGAATCCCAATGGAGTATCATACATTGTTACAACTTCACCAGCAGTTAATTCTAGCATTTTTAATGCAGATTCTTGTGCAATTCCTTTTAAAGCGTTACTTCCTAAGTAAACAATACGTTTGAAATCGTAATTATCAACAATTTCTTTAGCTATAGAATATTGATTATCTAAAAAGTTTTGACCAGCTGCAGCAATTTTTTCTACTTCAGCGATGGCTCCATCAAGATTGTCTAAATTAAAGCATAAATATGTTGCTAAGTACATATTAGAAAAACTTGAAGTCATAGCAAATGATTGATCATGAGTTTCATCAGTTAAATTAATAGCAAAGCAGTGATCATTATCAGCAGCTCTTTTTGATAAAGCTCCATCTTTATTACATGTTACAAATAAGTGATATAAGTTTTCACATACTTCTTCTGCTACATCGATTGCTCCAACTGATTCTGGTGAATTTCCAGATCTACCAAAACTTATTAATAATGTTGGTTTAGTTCTTGATAAATAGTTTTCAGGTGTAGCCACTAAATCAGTTGTCCCATATGATTTAGCTTTATAATTTAATTTTTTGTTTAAATATGAAAATAGTGTATTTCCTACGAATTCGCTAGTTCCCGCTCCAGTTAAAATAACATCAAAATCATCTTTTGTAATTACTTGGTCAATAAATGCTTTTAATTCATCTTTCATTGATGCGACTTGTTGACAAGTTTTTTTCCAAGTAACAGGTTGTTGATAAATTTCAGTTAAAGTATAAGTACTTTTTGTTTCACTCATTTGAGTGTCGTTAATACCGAAAATAGTTTTTGTCATTTTTCTTCTCCTTTTCTTTTTATTTTATCTACAATTCACATTATATCAATGAAATTTAAATAAACAATAGTTAAACTAAAAGTGATAATTAGTTTGTTGAAAATTACAAAATTAGTATGTCTAAAATTATAAAATTTCTTGTTTTTTTATAGTTATGTAATGTATGTGCTCATAAAAATTTAATCTAGTAATATATTTTTATTCAAAATTTTGATAAAATATGAAAATAATAAAATCTGTTGATAATTAAAATAGTAACTATTTAAATTAAAAAGTATAAATATTGAAATTAATAAAGTGTTATAATATAGTTATAGTATGTACTTGAAGTATCGATTTTAAGTAACAAATAGGAGGATATAAAAAATGATTATTCAAAGTAAAAAGATTTGGTTAGCAGATCAGTTTGTTTCAGGGCAGATTGAAGTTGTAGATGGAAAAATTATCGGAATCTATGACTACAATGAAAAAGAAGTTGATAAAGATTATGGAAGTAACTGGATATTACCAGGATTTATTGATATTCACTGTCATGGGGCATATGGATTCGATACTAATGATGCAAAAGAAGATGGATTAAGATATTGGCTTAAAAATATCGTTAATGAAGGAGTAACAGCTTTATTACCTACAACTATCACTCAAAGTGAAGAAGTTTTAACAAATGCAGTAGCTAATGTTGCTAAAGTAGTTGAAGATGGTTATGAAGGAGCTGAGGTTTTAGGAATTCATTTTGAAGGACCATATTTAGATATGGTATACAAAGGAGCGCAACCAGAGCAATACATTGTAAAACCTACAATTGAACAATTTAAGAGATATCAAGATGCAGCTCATGGTTTAATTAAATATATTACGATGGCTACAGAAACTGATGAAGACTTTGCTCTTACTAGATATTGTGTAGAAAATGGAGTTGTTGTAAGTATAGGACATTCTGCAGCTACTTACGAACAAGCGGTTAAAGCTTATGCTTATGGAGCACGTTCAATGACACATGTTTACAATGGAATGACACCTTTTAATCATCGTGCTAATGGTTTAGTAGGTGGAGCATATAGAATTAGAAATATGTATGGTGAAATTATTTGTGATGGTAATCACTCTACATTAGCAGCATTAAATAACTATTTTACATCTAAGGGACCAAATTACAGTATTATGGTATCTGATGCTTTAATGGCTAAAGGATCTCCAGCGGGATCAAAATTCATCTTTGGTGGAAATGAAATTGAAATCTATGAAGATGGTAGTGCTCATTTAACTAGTACAGGTGGTTTAGCAGGGTCTACTTTAAAATTAAATCAAGGCTTAAAAATTCTTATTGAAGATGCATTAGTACCTGTAAATACAGCAATTAATTCTTGTACGATCAATCCTGCTAGATGTTTGCATATAGATGATCATAAAGGTGCAATTGGAGTAGGTTATGATGGAGATCTAGTTGTTTTAAATAAAGATTATGAGGTAATTCAAACATATTGTAAGGGGAAGGAAATGATTGATGGCACAAAATAAAAGTAATGACAAAGGAAATATTTCAGGAAGAAATATTTATTTAGACCGTAATGGACAAACGGTATATTATGATTGGCTAACAAAAAAAGGGTATTTAATTGATAAAAAAGATGAAGGTAAATTTTATGTTTACAAAAATCGGTTAGTCTTAGTTTTAATAATAATAATATTATTTAGTGAATATTTTCCTAGTTGGATGCATGCAGTTATAGCAGGAATAGCGATTTATATCGTAGCAGAACTATTATTTAGATTTAGATTTTTGCCAAGTTTAAGACAAACAAGTAAATTTAATCGAGAAAATCGACAAACTTTATTAAAGACAATAGTTGATTCCAAAGAACCAAAAAAAGCAATTTTAAGAGCAGTATTATATTTGGCTTTTGCTGTGTTGATAGTAGTAAATGCCTGGATGATGGAAGCTAGTATTGCTGTATTGGTTGTTAGTGTACTTTTGAGCGTAATGGCATGTTATTGTGTGATCATAAATTTAATTGCATTAACTAAAATGAAATAGTTATAAAAAAAGGAAGTTTTAAGATTATTGAATGTCCCAATGTCATCAGTAAAATTAATTCTTCCTTTTATAATTATTGATGTAAAGTAAAAAGCTGAGCAATATTTTGCTACAGCTTTTTTGAGAGAGAAAAATATATAGACTATTATAAGTTATTATTGATAAATTTGTTAATTGTTATAAGGAATGAGTTTTATTATAATAGTTCATTTTGGTTAGTTGCATATAAATATTCATCAATAGTATTAATAATACGATCGATGATTAATGCTTCAGGATTATTTTCAAGTAATCCTTCACGCACTTTTGTATATTGAATTGGCATAAATTGACTTAAAAGATTTAATGGAATTCCATAAGTATTTAAATTATTGATCAATGTATTAATAGCGTCATTTACATCTGGCAGAGGCATGTAATAACGACAACGATCTGAGAAAGAATATTTACGTTTTAAACGAATTTCTAACTCTGTACCTTGATAATGCTTCTTCCAATACTTATCATCGCTTAACATTGCTTTATCTAAAACTTCTATTAAATCACTTGTCTTTACATCTGTACCATATAGAAGTTCTTTTTCAATATGAGCTAATGCAAATAAAGCTTCACGCATAGCAAATGTTAAACCAGGTCCTACTTTTAAGATACCAACACCATCTTCAACTAATTCTTTTAATTTGATTTTTGTTTGATAATCAGTCGAATGACCCTCAAAAATCAAATTAGGATAATCTTTGATCGAAGCCATTAATTCTTTAGCTTTCTCACGATCATATTCAGTACATCCAGAATCTTTTTCTTCAACACCTGGCTGTACTACTACGGCAATAACATTATCCCAAGCATCTTGTAAACCATTATCTAAAAATGCTTTTTCAAATGTTGCAACAGTAGCCTTAAAATCTTCTACTTTTGTTACAGCGACACCATTGTCTTCACTACCAACAGCTCCACCAGGAATTGGAACTTCGCTACCAACAATATAGATAGGAGCAATTGCATCAGGATCTTTTTTTAATAGCTCAGCATAAGTATCTTGAGCTACTTTAGCTAAATAAGCCCCACGTCTAGCGATAGTTTCATCACTTAAACGAGTATCAGGATCATCATCATTGACCTTCATACTTGTGTCAATATGAATCTTAGTAAATCCTGCGCCTACATAATGTTTAATCAATTCAGTTGCATTTTTCATTGCTTCATCTTCATTAAGATCAGTCCATGTAAGAGGTCCTAGATGATCTCCGCCAAGGAATAATTTACGTTTGTCAAAACCAACTTCTTCAGCAATCTTTAAAACAAAATTCTTAAAATCTAATGGTGTCATACCTGTATAGCCACCGTTTTGATCACATTGATTAGCAGTGCTTTCAATCAATACACATGAATTATCTTGTTTACCACGTTTTAAAGTAGCTTCAATTACATATTTATTAGCACTACATGCTGAATAGATTCCAACAGCTTTCCCCTCTTTTTGAAGAGTTACAAGTTTTTTTAATGGATTAGTATTCATAGTTTTATCTCCTTTCGTCATTATAATAACAATTATCTTTTAAATAGTATTTATAATTGTTAAAAAATATTTTGCACTTTTTAGATGGATTTAATATCAAGTCAGGATATATTAAATAACTTAACAAATTATTATTATAAATATGAAAATTGTGTTATAATCGAAGAAGAAATTAATAGAAAAGAGGAAGGAAATATGCCATTAGTTACAACTAAAGAAATTTTATTAGATGCTCAAAAAAATAAATATGCTATTGGAGCTTTTAACGTCGAAAATATGGAGATGGTTATGGCTGTTGTTGCAGCTGCAGAAGAATTAAAATCACCAGTTATTATGCAAACAACACCATCAACGGTTAAATATGCGAGCTTAGATTATTTTTATGCTAATGCCAAAGTTGCTGCTCAAAATGCTAGTGTACCAGTTGCGATTCATTTAGATCATGGAAATAGTTTTGAACTTGCAATGCAGGCTCTAAGAGTTGGATATACTTCTATTATGATCGATGGCTCACATGAATCATTTGAGGACAACATTAAGGTTACAAAAGCTGTTGTTGATGCTTGCAATCCTTCTGGAGTAAGTGTTGAAGCAGAATTAGGTAAAGTTGGTGGTAAAGAAGATGATTTGGATGGTGGTGATGGTGGATATACTGACCCATTAGAAGCTAAAGAATTTGTAGAAAGAACTGGAGTAGGTTCACTTGCAGTAGCTATTGGAACAGCTCATGGGGTGTACAAAGGAGAGCCTAAATTAGATTTAAATCGTCTTAGCGAAATTAAAGAAGTAGTTTCAGTTCCTTTAGTATTACATGGTACTTCAGGTGTTCCTGATGAAACAGTTAGTGAATGTGTAAGACGAGGTATTTGTAAAGTAAATTATGCAACGGATTTAAGAATTGCTTTTTCAAAAGGAGTTAAAGAATATTTAGCACAAGATCCAGATGCTATTGATCCAAAAAAATATTGTGCTGTAGGACGTGAAGAAGTAAAAAAATATGTAATGTCTAAAATGCATGTTGTTGGTAGTGTGAATAAAGCTTAGATATTTATAAGAATGAATAGAAAGTTAGTCATTGATGGCTAACTTTCTATTTGTAAATTAAAGAAAAAATAATTATTTTTTGATTACAAGTAAAATATCTGTGTATCAATTATCAGAAGAAAATTTATCTGATATTGAAAAACTCCTAATACTGATCAACAATATTTAGGACAACCAGATATAGTATGCACTAAATCAGATAGATTAATTACAGCATATCCAAGGAGATGTAGAAAAGGATTACTGATCATGCAGATTAGTGATGATAATGGTGAGACATGGAATATGGTGCAAAATTCTTTAGAAAAAAGCGATGGCAGTATTAGATGATCTAGAAGTAAGTCAGGCTGAAGTCGATAATGCCAAAGAAGTTTTAGCAAAGGCAATTGCTGGATTGGAAACAAGTAATTCATAAAAAGCTGGTGATACAACAAATATGTTATATCCATTTGCAGGACTAGTGCTTGCAACACTAGCGTTCTATAAAATAGAAAAAAAGATATAAGTAAAGATAATAAAGCAAGGCTTACAGATGTAAGCCTTGCTTAGTGTCTTGAGTATATAAATTTATTTATATATTTTTTTAGCATATTCACTTGGAGTAAGATTAAAATGCTGCTTAAATGTTCTAGAAAAATAATGGATTGAGCTAAAGCCCAGCATAAATGCTATTTCACTAATCGTGTATTTATTTTCACGAATGAGTTCTTTACTTTTTTGTAATTTTATTTGAACCATATAGTTTTTAGGTGAGATTTCTAAGTTGCTTCTAAATAGAGTTTGTAAAGATGAGCGTGAAATAGAAAATTTATGACAAATTTCTTCAATAGTCAAAGGTTCCGTAATCATTTCGTTCATATAATCTAGAATCTCATGCAATAATTCATCTTGAAAATGTTGCATTGATCCTGTTGATACACGCTTTTGATCTATTGATAAATCATATTGTGTTAATAAGATAATGATTTCTTGTAAATAACAAAGCATAAGTGTTTTTGAATATGGTAATGAATTTGAACTAGCTTTAACAAATTTATTGAATATGTTATGAAGTTCATTATCACAATGAAACACACGATTGAGAATTAAATCATCTTCGATAATTTCCATATCAAAAATAACAGTTAGATAAGAACAAGATTTATTGGTTGTGATTTGTTGAGTATGAAATTGTTCAGGTCCATATAGCATTAAATCATAACTATTTAATGTATACGTTGTCCCTTCAACTGTTGTATCGAGACTACCATGATCCACATATGTTAATTCGTAATGCTTATGGGCTTCGCCTTTAAAACGGTAATTAGGACTTTTGATTACATAATAGTAACCAAGAATTTCTTCAATTTTTAATTTAGATACAATTGGCTTATAAACGTATGGAGGATTTAAAAATTCAGTTTTTAAATTGTAATTTGAAGGAGTAATTAAGTAACTTTCAATTTCTTGTGATAAAGGAATAATATTAAAATACTTATTTGCTTCAATTTTTAAATAACGATGAATAGCAAATGTTTCTAATTTATCTGAATCTAGGCTATCACCAATTAAGATGGAAGCAATTCCTTCAGTGAGTTCTATATATACTGCACATGAAAAACAGTACATATGGCTAATAACCCTTCCTGATGTATTTAATTTTCTACATATTAAATTGTCTGTAACTGATAAATGATCTTCATAAGTAGAGCCATATTTTTTAAATTCAATACTTGATGTTTTATTAATCATAGAAAACCTCCTTGTATAATTAGTTGGTCTAATTACACATGTCTAAAATATACATATATAGTATACTTTTTAATACAATTTTTGCAAATGTTATTATTGATAAATTGCAATTATTTTCCATTAGGTAGAAATGGAATTAAGTTAATTGCTACTGCGCTAATTGGCATAGTTTGTAAAATGATCTTACCAGGGCCGGTAATTAGGGTATTAAAAAAACCTTCACCACCTAATAATTTATTTTTAACTCCTTTTATGCTTTGAATCTCCATGGTGCATGTTGCTTCCATCATTGCTAAGTAACCTGTATCAACGATCATTTGTTGACCAGGTAGTAGATCATATTCAATTGCAGAGCCATCAATTTCTAAAAATACAATACCAGTTCCTTTGATTTTTGTCATAATGAAACCTTCACCACCAATTAAGCTAGAAGAAATTTTTTTATTAAAAAATACGGACATTTCAATATTCCCACTTCCAGCTAAAAATGCTGATTTTTGTATAATGATCTCATGTTCGGGATTAACTTTAATAGCTTTTATACTACCTGGAAAAGATGAAGCAAAAGCTATCATTCCATCTTCAGTAGCCTGATAACGGTTTTGAAAAATAGTTTCACCACTAAACATTCTGCCAAAAGCTTTTGATAATCCGCCACTTGTTGTTTCCATCTTCATTACAGGATCCATCCAGCTCATCGCACCGCTATCACTGAGCATATATTCACCTTTTTTTAGATGGCAAATGACAACAGGAAGATTTCCTCCTTTGATTTCGTAATCCATATTGGACCTCCTTGTACATATAAATTTTTACTTAATTGCAATACATATAGGTAATGGAATAGTAAGGGTACTTGCTGTTCGTACTAATTCTTCTTTTTCTTCATTAAATGTTAATAATTCAATCTCATTATCATCTTGAGCGCCTACGATTAAATATTTATCATTAATGATATTAAAATCCCGAGGATTTTTTCCTGTATGAACCATATACAATAATGTTAATTTACCAGTTTCTTGATTAACTCGGTATAAAACGATACTGTCATGGCCACGATTTGAAACAAATAAATGTTTACCAGAGTGGCTTAAACGAATTGCACTAGCACTAGAAAAGCCATGGAAATGATGGGGCGTAGTATGAATTACTTGAATTAGCGTAAAATACTTATCACGATATTTAAAAACCATTATGTTATTAGAAATTTCATTGACAAGATATGCAAATTGTCCATCATGAGAAAAAATCATATGTCGAGGACCCGAACCAGGAACGATATTTAAGGTATGATCTGGAGCTTCCTCTAATTTACCATTTTGATAAGTATACATAATTATTTTATCAGCTCCTAAATCAACAGCGTAGACAAATTCTTTATCTGGTGTAATTCCTACATAATGACAATGGGGTCCAGTTTGTCTTTTAAGTAGGTCAGGACCTAAACCAGTATGATGTATAGCACTAATTTTTTCTTTAATATAATAATTTTCTAATAAATATGAAGCAGTAGCTCCAACGTGATAGTTAGCTGCAAAAAGATAGCGTGAATTATCGCTAATACATAAATGGGTATAAGAACGACCGTTAGAGTTATAATTGTTATTAATGATCAACTCATCTTTATAAATAGAAAAACTACCCAGTCCCCCGCCAGTATTTGAACGGCTAGCATTTTTATAGGCGATATATAAAATATTATTTTTAATGATCATATATAATGGATAATCTTTGGTTATGATATGTTGTACAAGTGAAAATTCTTCTGTATTTTCATTAAAATTAATAATATATATTCCCTTATTATCATTTTTTCCATAACTTGATACATAAAATGTTTGCATATATGAACCTCCTATATCTTATTTTAGCACAAATATTAAATAAAGGGAGCGATATCAATGGATTTTTAAATTATTCTATGTCGGCTTAATCTTTACGTTATACATAAAATGTTATATAATGAGTAAAATAAATTGGAGGGTAGAAAAATGGATGAAAACTTATTATTGACATTACTTCATAATAATGCGCGAATGGAAGTGACGGATTTAGCCATGGCATTAAATGAAAGTGAAGATAATGTTGTTAATGCAATCGATCAGTTGCAAAAAGATAAAGTTATTTGTGGATATCATACGATCATTAATTGGGATCGTACTAATAAAGATAATGTTATGGCATTGATTCAAATCAACGCTACACCTGAAAGAGAATATGGATATGATCGTATTGCTAAAAAGATCTATGCTTTTCCTGAAGTAGATACGATGTATTTATTAAGTGGAAGTTTTGAGTTTGTTGCGATTGTTAAAGGACATACTATGCAAGAAGCCGCCCGTTTTGTTGCCTCTAAATTAGCACCGTTAGATGGTGTAACTGGTACTGCAACAATGTTTGTATTAAAGCAATATAAAAATAATGGTATTAGTTTTGATGACGATGATAAAGAAGCTGCAGAAAGATTATTGGTAACACCATAATGGATTTTAATAAAGTATTAAATGATACAGTAAAAAAGATTCCACCAAGTGGAATCCGTAAATTCTTTGATTTAGCTAATGAAATGGAAGGAGTTATTTCATTAGGGGTAGGAGAACCAGATTTTGATACACCTTGGAAAATCAGAGAAGCTGCAATTTATTCAATTGAACAGGGGAAAACTTTCTATACAGCTAACCAGGGTTTAGTTGAATTAAGAAAAGAAATTTGTCGTTATCAAAAAAGAAGATTTAATTTAGACTATCATTATGCTAAAGAATGTGTTGTTACTGTTGGAGGATCAGAAGCTATTGATCTAGCTTTTAGAGCATTGATCAATCCCGGTGATGAAGTAATTTTATTACAACCAAGTTATGTTGCTTATACGCCTGGGGTAGCCTTAGCTGGTGGAAAGGTCGTTAATATTGAACTTAAAGAAGACAATGAGTTTAAATTAACGCCTGAACTTTTAGAAGCTGCAATAACTCCTAAGACAAAAGCAATCTTATTAAATTATCCAAGTAATCCTACGGGTGGTTTTATGACTAGAGAGGATTACGCTAAACTAGTGCCGATTATTAAAAAACATGAAATAATTGTTATAACTGATGAAATTTATGCTGAATTATCTTATGAACAAAAATTCTGTTCAATTGCTTCGTTTGATGAAATCAAAGATCAAGTTATTTTAGTCAGTGGTTATTCAAAGGCATATGCTATGACTGGATGGCGGTTAGGATATGTTTTAGCTAATGAAGTTTTAACAAAAGCAATGAATAAAATTCATCAATATGTAATTATGTCAGCACCTACCGGAGCACAATATGGAGCTATTGAAGCAATGCGTCATTGTGATAACGAAATTGAAGCAATGCGCCAGGCCTATATGTTAAGACGTAATTATATTGTCAAAGCATTTAATGATATGGGATTGCATACGTTTACACCACAAGGGGCTTTTTATGTATTTCCATGTATTAAATCTACAGGAATGACTTCAGAGCAATTTTGTGAAGAATTGTTAAAAGATCAGTTAGTGGCATGTGTACCTGGAAATGCTTTTGGTGAAGCTGGAGAAGGGTTTATTAGAGTGTCTTATGCTTATTCTATTGAACAAATCAAAGAGGCAACTTCAAGAATCAAGAAATTTTTAGATAAATTAAATAAATAGGAATTAACATTTTTGTTAATTCTTTTTATTTAAAAAATAAAAGATTACATACTTAGAAGTTTAATGTATAAATTATAGCTAACAATATTGTTAAGTGTTTGTAAAGTTAATATTATCCTAGAAAGATTTATACTATAATAGGTAAAAATTTGGAGGTATGTAATAATGGAAAATTATCAGATAGGTCTTAGCAGCAGCCAAGTTCAAGAAAGAATCGATAAGGGATTAGTCAATGGCACTAGCAAATCTGCTTCTAAAACATACTATCAAATATTTAAAGAAAATATTTTGACATTATTTAATTTACTTAATTTTTTAATTTTTATTGCTTTAGTCATGGTTAAAGCCTGGTCTAATACCATTTTTATGGCAATTATTGTATGTAATGCAATAATTGGTATTATTCAAGAGATCAAGGCTAAAAAACAGGTCGATCAATTATCAATACTTACTAAACCACTAATAACAGTAATTCGAGACAGTAGAGTACAAACTATTGATATTAGTAAAGTTGTAATGGATGATATTCTGGTTTTAGAAAGTGGAAACCAAGTATGCAATGATGCAATTGTTGTTGCAGGGATGATTGAAGCCAATGAAGCGCTTCTTACTGGGGAAGTTGATCCAATTAATAAAACAGCGGGATCAAAATTATTATCAGGTAGTAGTGTAGTATCTGGTAAATGTTATGCTCGAGTTATTAGTACGGGAGATAATAACTATGCTACAGCACTTGTTAAAGAGGCTCAAAAAGTCAAAGAAACTAATTCAGAATTAATAGATTCAATGAAAAAGATTACAAAACTTACTACTTTTATGATCATACCGTTAGGAATTATTTTATTTGTAGAAGCATTATATTTAAGACAAGATACTTTATTTAATGCCGTTGTTTTTTCGGCAGCTGGATTATTAGGTATGCTGCCTAAAGGTTTGGTATTACTTACAAGTGTATCATTAGCTAATGGAATAACAAGGTTAGCGAAGAAAGATGTTTTGATTCAAGATCTATATTCTTTAGAAACTTTGGCACATGTTGATGTCTTATGTTTGGATAAAACTGGTACGATAACGAATGGAAAGATGAAAGTAGAACAAGTATTTGAACTTGATTCACTGGAAAATTGTCAAATTGAAAAATTAATGGGTTCCTATTTAAGTGCAAGTGATGATAATAATGCTACTTTTCAAGCCTTGGAAGATTATTTTAGTAAAAATAATATGTATGAAAGTATAAATAAAATATCTTTTTCTTCATTGAGAAAATGGAGTGCTGTAGAGTTTAATGAAATTGGAACAGTTGTTGTTGGGGCGGTAGAAAAGATAATTCAAGATGAATTGTCAGAAGAAATAAAAACTTTTATGGATCAAGGAATGCGGGTTATTGGCATAGGACATACATCAAAGGAAATTAATGGAACAGAACTACCTAAATTAAAGCCATTAATGATAATCGTTTTATCAGATACAATTAGAGATCAAACTAAAGAAACTTTAGAATATTTTCATCATGAAGGAATTAATATAAAAGTAATTTCTGGGGATAACCTTAAGACAGTTACAGCAATTGCCAAAAAGGCTGGAGTTCTTGATTTTCAACAAGGAATCGATATGACTAAAGTTACTGATGATGAAATAGAAAATATTGTTCAAGATTATACTGTTTTTGGTCGTGTTACGCCTAATCAAAAGAAATTGATCGTCAAGGCTTTAAAAGAATCAGGGCATCAGGTTGCTATGACAGGAGATGGTGTAAATGATTTGTTAGCATTAAAGGAAGCAGATTGTTCGATTGCTATTGCTAATGGGAGTGATGCTTCTAAACAAATTTCTCAAGTTGTATTATTAAAATCTGATTTTACTTGTTTACCTGATGTTTTATTGGAAGGAAGAAAAGTTGTAAATAATGTTACGAGAGTGGCAGGTGTTTTTTTCATTAAAACTATTTATACGATTTTATTGTCTTTGCTTTGTGTGATTTGTAATAAAGAGTTTCCGTTTATTCCTTTACAAATTACTTTAATTGATCTTTTGATTGAAGCAATGCCTTCATTTATGACGATTTTTGAATCAGATATTAGAAAAATAAGAGGATGTTTTTTACCTAAGGTATTAAGTAAGGCTTTTAGTAGTGCAATAAGCATTATTATTATTTTTATTTTAATTATGTTGTTAACACCGATTTTTAAATTAAATGATTTAGAATCTGTAACATTAATGTATTTGGTTTTAGGAATTATTTCAATGGCAGCAGTAATTCGTTCTTGCTTTCCTTTTACAAAGTTAAGACTCTTAATTTGTATTATTATGATAGGCGGTTTTAGTAGTGCGGTATTATTATTTTATGAAACTTTAAATCTTGCTAAAATGAGTGTAAGCTTATTTTTAATGGCCTTTGGCTGGTCAGTGCTGGGTCTGTTTATAGAAAGAAAAATTCATTTTATGATGAAAAAAAATAGACGATTTTCATAATTTTTTCAACTTTTTAATTTTAACACCGAAATTTCGGTGTTATAATGGGGGTAACTCGAATCATGAATTTTTGAAATTTATTATAATATAAGTGATAAAAGGAGTGGTTGATTATGAAAATACAAAGTTATGAAAAAGTTATCGATAAAGATATCATAGCAGTTAAAAGTTATTTATTAAAAATCGGAGAAAGTTATTGGAAGCAGGATCTTGATGATGTTATTAACAGCAGCATCGATATAAGAATTATTAGAAATAAAATTAATAAGAGAAAAGATTTACAGTTACTGATTTTTAGTAAAATAAAAAGATTGATCGATGATAGTGTTGATTTTGATGAAATGGAGAATCATTTAATATTTATGAATATTTTATTAAATACGCACTATCAGCCGTTATTAATATATAAATATAAGTTATTAAATTATATTATTGATAAGGGTGACTTTTCAGTAGAAACATATTGTCTAATTAGACATTTAATTAATTTTAATGAAAAAATAATTGAATCATTGATTGATGCTTTAGCTAATCGTTTAAATTTAGATTTTGAGCGTTATCATTATTTAGCCAGTTATATTTTGTTATTAGAAAAGGAATATAAAAAAGCATATTTGCATTTAGAATATATTACTATTGATCATAGCTTTGAGCGCTTTTTACCAGCGTTATATAATTTTAGTCCTCGTCTATATTTAAGATATTCTAAAAAGAAACATATGCCTTTGAATCTTGCAACAGGATAGGAGAATCTTATGGGTAAAAAAATGTACTATATTTATAAAATTATTAATGAAACTAATGGAGCAATCAGTGCAAAAGAAATTCAGGAGTGTTTAAAACAGTATGGATTGTTTCTTAATGTAAAAACTATATATAGCTTGATTGATCGAATCAATGGTTTTTATATGTGTCTAACTAATAAGCAATTAATAAAAACTATTAAAAGTAAGGGATATATTATTGAAGATGCATTTTTTGATGATGGTCAATTACAAATATTAATAGATAGTATCGTTTTTAACCCTAATTTAGATCAAAAATCAGCTAAAGAAATGGTTGATAAGTTATTGTTATTAAGTTCATCTAGTCAAATTGAAAGGATAAATATTGAAGACAAGCAAAGTAATGTATTAGATTATGATCTTTTATTAACCCTTACAACAATTATTAAAGCTATTAACATGCGAAAAAATATTGCATTTAAATATGTAAGTTATGATGTTATAGATGATGAGCTTTCAGAGGTTTATCATACTAATGGTAATCAGGGCTTTGATACGTATGTAGTTTCACCTTATAGATTAATTTTGAAAGGATCTAATTATTATTTGATTGGATATTTTAGTAAAAGAGAAAATAGTTTAAGTGTTTATCGTGTTGATCGAATCCGTTTAGTCAGAAATCATAATAGTAATTATATAGATATCCAAGAACAGTTTGATATGTTAAAAGAGATTGATAAAAATGTTAATATGTATCTTAGTAAAAATCGAATAGATTTAAAAATAAGATTTAATCAGGAAATTTTAAAAGAAGTTGTTAATCAATTTGGAAAAGAAATATTTGTGAGTAAAAGATATGACGGAAAAATAGAAGCAATCATAAAAAATGTTGCATTATCAGATGGTTTGATTGGCTGGCTGATGATGTTACAAACTAATGTTCAAGTATTATTACCACTAGATTTAAAAGAAATTATCAAAAAGAGATTAAATTTAATGTTAAGAATGTATGAACAAGATTCTGAATAAGGATCTTGTTTTTCTTTACATAAACTTAACATAATAAATACAATTTATTGATATATCATCAGATACAATTCTCTTATTATATAGGTGTCTTAAGATAGTAAGAAGAAAGGGATTAAAAGAATATGAAAAAAGTATTAGGAATTTTATTAACATTAGTATTATGCTTAGGTTTAACTGCCTGTGGTGGATCAGGTGATACAGGTGAAGGAAGTAATGAAGTAAGTGGAAGTGTAAGTTTAAATGGTTCTACTTCAATGGAAAAATTTGTTAACGCATTAAAAGAAGCAATTGTAGAAGATTATCCAAACTTAACATTAGAACCACAATTTACTGGTTCAGGTGCTGGAATTGAGGCAGTTTTAGCAGGAACTGCTGATATTGGAGATTCATCAAGAGCTTTAAGTGATGAAGAAAAAGCTGAAGGATTAGAAGAAAATATTGTTGCAATTGATGGTATTGCAGTTATCACGCATCCTAGCAATAAAGTTGATAATGTAACTACAGATCAATTAAAAAAGATTTACACAGGTGAAATTACTAACTGGTCACAATTAGGTGGTGACGATCAAGCGATAGTTGTAATGGGTCGTGAAGCTGGTTCTGGAACTCGTGGTGCATTTGAAGAAATTTTAGGAATTGAAGATGCATGTAAATATGCTCAAGAATTAAATGAAACTGGAGCTGTTGTTGCTAAGGTAGGCGAAACACAAGGAGCTATCGGATATGTTTCTTTAGATAATATAACTGATAGTGTTAAGGCTTTAAAATTAGATGATGTTGAAGCTAGCGAAGAAACAGTTAAAGATGGAAGCTATACTTTACAAAGACCATTCGTAATGGCAACTAAAGGTAAAATTAGTGAACAAAGTGAAAAAGTACAAGCAGTATTTGAATTTATTGAAAGTGAAAAAGGACAAGAAGTTCTTAAAGCTGTAGGTTTAGTAAGTCCAAAATAGGAGTTTGTTATGAAAAAAGATATGTTATCTATTATTAGTAATAGAAAAACAAAATCTTTGGTGGAGAAAACAGCCGCGATTATATTTCGTGGCTGTGCTATTATGTCTATCATTGCAGTAGTTTCTATTACAGGATATATGATTATTTCTGGTACGCCAGCAATATTTAAAGAAGGATTGACAGAAATCTTGTTTGGTAGCGTATGGGCACCAACAGCTGCTGATCCGCAATATGGAATTCTTTTAATTATACTTACATCGATTGTTGGTGTCTTTTTAGCAATTTGTATAGGGGTACCAATTGGATTATTTACGGCTATTAATCTAGCTGAATTAGCAAATCCAAAGGTAAGAAAAATTGTTAAATCTGCAATTGAACTGCTTGCAGGGATTCCATCAGTAGTTTATGGGTTATTAGGAATCTTATTGATTTGTCCGTTTATGTATAAATTAGAATTAATGATATTTGCAGGTTCAAAAACACATCAGTTTACAGGTGGGGCTAATTTAATTTCAGCAATTTTAGTTTTAGCAGTCATGATTTTACCAACTTTGATCAATATTACAGAAACAGCTTTAAATGCTGTACCTGACGATTATCGTAAAAGTTCGTTAGCACTTGGAGCTAGTCAAATTCAAACGATTTTTAAAGTAGTATTGCCTAGTGCTAAATCAGGAATCATGTCAGCTATAGTTTTAGGAGTCGGTCGAGCAATTGGTGAGGCCATGGCAATTTTATTAGTTGCTGGTAATTCAGTAAATGCACCATTACCATTTAATTCAGTACGTTTTTTAACAACGGGTATTGTTTCAGAAATGGGATATGCTTCTGGAACTCATCGTGAAGTACTTTTTACCATTGGTTTAGTTTTATTTGTCTTTATTATAATTATTAATTTGATTTTAACATTTATTATTAAGAAAGGAGATCAGCATGAATAATCTTAGTATTTTAGATAAAAAAAAGCGGATTAGCGATAAAGCTTTAAATTTTTTGATTCAATTTTGCAGTGCTTTATCAGTGCTGATTTTAGTTGTTTGTATTGGCTATATTTTATATCGTGGTATTCCATATTTTGATTTTTCATATTTAGTTAATACAACTAGTATTTTAAAAGGTACGATCGGAATTTTACCAAATATTATCAATACTTTATATATTATTGTTATTACATTATTGATTGCATGTCCAATTGGTATCGGTGGTGCAATTTATTTAAATGAATATGCAAAAAACAAGAAATTCGTAAGCGTAATTTCTTTTACAACAGAAGTTTTAGCAGGAATTCCTTCAATTATTTATGGGCTATTTGGAATGTTGTTTTTTGGTAATTTATTAAAATTTAAGTTCTCAATTTTGACAGGGTCATTTACACTTGCAATTATGATCTTACCAATTATTTCTAGAAATACTCAAGTAGCATTAGAAGGAGTGCCAAAAAGTTATCGTGAAGCAGCACTAGGAATTGGAGCAACTAAATGGTATATGATCAGAACAGTTTTATTACCAAGTGCTATGCCAGGAATTTTAACAGGAATAATTTTAGGGATGGGGCGAATTGTTGCCGAATCAGCAGCATTATTGTTTACTGCTGGATCAGTAAGTGTGTTACCAAAAAATATTTTTACTCATTTAACGAGTTCAGGAGCTACACTTACGATTCAATTATATTTGGAAATGGCCAAAGCTAATTATGAAACAGCTTTTGTAATTGCTCTTGTATTGATTGTAATTGTTTTATTATTAAATTTTTTAGCAAAATTAATTTCAAGCAAAATTGATGTAAATAAGGTGAAGTAAAATGGAAAATAAAATTGAAGCAAAGAATCTAGATTTATATTATGGTGAAAAACATGCTTTAAAAAATGTTAATTTAGATATTAAATCAAATAAAATTACAGCTTTTATTGGTCCTTCAGGATGTGGTAAGTCAACGTTTTTGAAAACATTGAATCGTATGAACGATTATGTTAAGGGAATCAAGATTACAGGTGATGTAAAATTAGATGGAGAAGATATCTATGACAGTCGGGTTGATACAACGATTTTAAGAAAGAAAGTAGGAATGGTTTTTCAACAGCCTAATCCTTTTCCCATGAGCATATATGACAATGTCGCTTATGGACCGCGAATTCATGGCATAAAAAGTAAAAAAGAATTAGATAAGATCGTAAAAAAATCATTAGAAGCAGCAGCTTTATATGATGAAGTAAAAGATCGTTTGCACACTAGTGCATTAGGTTTATCTGGAGGACAGCAGCAGCGTTTATGTATTGCTAGAGCTTTAGCTGTAGAACCAGAAGTAATTTTATTAGATGAACCAACAAGTGCTCTAGATCCTATTTCGACATTAAAAATAGAAGAACTGCTGTTAGAATTGAAAAAAGATTATACGATTGCAATCGTTACTCATAATATGCAGCAGGCTAGTCGAATTGCTGACTATACAGCTTTTTTCCTTGTTGGAGAAATGGTTGAATATGGTGAGACTAAAGATGTTTTTGCAATGCCTAAAGATAAACGCACAGAAGATTATATTACAGGTAGATTTGGATAGGAGAAGAAAATGTTACGGAGTAATTTTGAAAAAGATTTGAATAAATTGCATGTTGATTTAGATAAAATGTGTCATTTAGTTGTTCTTGCAATTGAAAATTGTATTACAGCCTTTAAAAGTGGTGATCGTGAATTATGTCGCGATATCTTATCTGGTGATAAAGTTATTAATGATATGGAAAGGACGATCGAAGCACGCTGCTTATCTTTAATTTTGAAACAGCAGCCAATTGCTAGTGATTTAAGAAATGTTTCAACAGCTTTAAAGGTAGTTACTGATTTGGAAAGAATTGGTGATCAAAGTGCTGATATTGCAGAAATCTTATTGGAAACAGATGTTAAATGTCCTTATAAAATGGTTGAACATATTCCTAATATGGCACGTCTAGCAAGAGATATGGTTAAAGGATCGATTGAAGCATTTCATGAACATGATTTGAAAAAAGCTGCAAAAATAAAAGAATTAGAAAGCCAAATGGATGGACTATTTGAAGATGTTAAGGTAGAATTAGTACAAATAGTAAATGAAGATAAAGAAAATATTGATCTTGTCATTAATTTTTTGATGATTGCAAAATATTTCGAAAGAATTGGTGATCATGCAGTAAATATTTGTGAATGGATCGAATTTAATCAAACCGGAACGGTTGATAATTATCGTTTAATTTAAGGAGGATTAGTAATGGGCGAACGTATATTTGTAGTTGAGGATGATGAAAATATTCGCGAGATTATAAATTTGGCTTTAGTGAGCAATGGTTATGAAGTTGTTCAATTTAATAATGCAATTGATGCTTTAGATATGATTTCTAAAGAGACACCTTCACTTGCTATTTTTGATTTAATGTTGCCAAAGATGAGTGGTATAGAGGCAATAAAAAAAATTAGAGAAACTAATAATGAATTACCAATATTAATTTTAAGTGCTAAAGATCGTGAAATAGATAAAGTAAATGGTTTAGATAGTGGATCGGATGATTATATGACAAAACCATTTGGAATTCTTGAACTACAAGCACGAGTTCGTTCTTTACTTAGACGCCATGTTACAAGTGATATTATCAAGACTAAACATCTTATTGTTGATAAACAGACGCGAATCGTTAAATTAGACGGTCAGAAAGTAGAATTAACTAATAAAGAATATCAATTATTAGTATATTTGATGGACAACAAACATCGAGTTGTAGAACGTGAAGAGTTATTAAATGAGATTTGGGGTTATGATTTTGTTGGAGAATCTAGAGCATTAGATGTTCATATTCGGGCTTTACGCAGCAAATTAAAAGATGATGGTCATAAATATATTCGGACTGTTCGTAGTGTAGGGTATCGTTTCTACGAAGAAGGTGATAATAGTGAATAAAACGATTTTTCGCTATTTTTTTACAGTATTACTTGTAACTTTAATATTATCTACTAGCATATCAATGGTCATATTGTCAAATCAAATGCTGGAAAATACGAAACAAGATATGCTTTATGCTGTTAAACTAGTTGATTATCAATTAGATGATGATCAAGATATAAAAGAGCAGGTAGATGCTTTAAATCCTCTAGCATATAATGATCATACGCGATTAACTGTTATTGATGTTGATGGAAATGTACTTGCTGATAGTGGTGAAGCAGATATATCAGAAAATCATAAAAGTCGTGAAGAGGTGAAACAGGCTTTAAGTGAAGGCGTTGGCTATGCGACTAGATATTCAAATACAGTGGGACGTAATATGTTATATGTAGCTTTGTATAATAATGGAAGAGTCGTTCGTTTATCACTTCCGTATGATGGAATTTTTGATAATTTACCAACTTTGATAAAACCTTTAGGGATTGGTGCTGGTATTTCTTTAATTGTTGCTATGGTATTATCAAAACGTTTTTCAGATACGTTAACAGCACCAATTCAGGATATCAATACGCAAATAACAAAAATGAAAGATTATCGAGAATTGGTATTTGATGATTATAAGTATGATGAATTTAATATTATTGCTTCTAAACTTGAAGAACAGGCTTTGACTATTCATGATACTATGGAGAAGTTGAAAGATGAACAGGTTAAAATTAATGGTATTTTAAATCAGATGAAGGAAGGTTTTATTTTATTAGATAGTGATTTAAATGTGCTGATGGTTAATCGTAAAGCTCAAAAATTATACAATAATACGATTAAATTAGGCGATTCAATCAAGAACTTTATTTTTGATTTTAAAATTATTGATATTTTAGATCATTTAGATGAAGAACAGCAAAGGATAGAAATAGAAAAAGAGAAACAGTTTTATAATTGTTATATTGCAAAAGTTGATTATGGGGTAACGTTATTATTCGTTAATATTACCGAACAGCACAACGCTTTAAAAATGCGTCAGGAATTTTTTTCAAACGTTTCACATGAGTTAAAAACACCAATGACATCAATTAGAGGATATAGTGAATTATTAGAAACAGGTGTTATTAATGATAAAGAAGCATCTAAAAGAGCACTAGATAAAATTCATGATGAAGTTAATAACATGTCATCATTGATCAATGATATTTTGATGATTTCACGATTAGAAAACAAAGATATCGATGTAATTAAACATCCAGTTCATATCGAGCCATTGGTTAATGAGGTAATTGATACAATGCAAGTAGAAATAGATAAAAAGAATTTAACTGTAAATAAAGAAATTTCTGATATAGTTTATATTTCGAATCATCAGCACATGTACCAGTTATTAAGTAACTTAATAACTAATGCAATAAAATATAATGTTCAAAATGGAAGTATCACAATTAAATCTTATGATCAAGAACGGAATATTGTAATTGAAGTTAATGATACTGGAAGAGGAATTTCAAAAATAGATCAAGGACGTGTTTTTGAGCGATTCTTTAGATGTGATCAAGGTCGTGATAAAGAGACAGGTGGTACAGGTCTTGGATTAGCAATCGTCAAACATATCGTACAGTATTATCAAGGAAATATTACGCTTACAAGTAAATTGGGTCAGGGAACAACTTTTAAAGTTGTTTTACCAAAAAATTTAGATAGCCATGACAGGTAGTTATGGCTATTTAAATTTTTTTGAAGCTAAAATAACTTGTAATTTCCTGATAAATATTAGATAATTTACATGAAAGGGATTACATAGGATTTGCGATTCTGTATACTATTTTTAAGAATATTTTAAATAATAAAAATTTATAACGAGCAGATATTTAATAGATTCTTAAAGTAAAAGGGAAACTATATGTAATCATTTTTCAAAGAAAGGAGATGGAAAAAAACGATGAAAATTATGCATAAGATATGCAAAGGTCTAATAGCTCTGGTTTTGTGTCTTACAAGTGCATTTTCTTTAGGTATTAATGTATCGGCTGAAGAGATTAGTAATAATCTGGCTTTAAACAAAACGGTTGTTGCTAGTGCTGAATACAGTACAATGCCGGCATCATATTTAACTGATGGTGATGAAGAAAGTCGCTGGTCATCAGAAAATGATGCAACGCAATGGGCCTATGTTGATTTGGGACAAGAATATGAAATGAATAAATTTCAAATGATTTGGGAAAGCGATTCAGTTTATGCTCAAGAATACAATATTTATGTGTCAAATGATGTAAATGATTGGGGTACACCAGTTGTTGTTAGAACTGAAAATAGTAGTAAGACTTCTGAAGATCTTTTGGCTCAAGCTGCTAAGGGACGCTATGTTAAACTTGAAGTAACAAAAGTAAAAGGATATCCTAATGTTTCTTGCCGAGATTTTAAAGTATTAAATACTGATGAAAAGTATCAAGATCCAACTGAAAATGTTGCTTTGCATAAAACTGCAGTTGCGAGTTCAATTGAAGCAAACTCCGTAAGAGCAGCAAATGCTACTGACGGTGATACTACTTCAAGATCTTCAAGATGGGGAAGCAATATTGGTAATGGACCAGACTGGATCTATGTTGATTTAGGTGAGGTCTTAGATGTTAAAGTTGTAAAAATTTTCTGGGAAAATAGAAAAGCAACTAGTTATAAACTCCAAATTGCTGAAGAGTTAAGTGATCCAATGAGTGAAGACGATTGGACAACAGTTAAAGACTTCAATGATCGTCCGGCATCTATTGATGAAAAAATCGAATTAGATCAAGTGTATAGTGCTCGTTATGTACGTTTATTGATTGATTCACATACATCTACAGATCCTGATGGAGGAGTTACATGGAATACAGTTTCTATTTATGAAATGGAAGTATATGGTGGTAATCCAGATACTAAACTAACGATTGGCGAAGTATTAAATGCTATTACTGTAGATGCTCCTGAAAAAGGCGATAAGAAATTGTCTGTTAATTTACCAGAAATTGAAGGGTATAAGGTTGAGTATAATGGTACTGATTTTGAGCAGGTAATTGATGATGATTTAACGATTTATCAGCCGGTAGTTGATAAAGAAGTATCTGTTTCATTCAAAGTTACTGATGAAGAAACAAATGATTATAAATTTAAAGAAATTAAAATTACTGTACCTGGTAAATACGAAACAAATGATAGTGATAATGAGGCTCCAGATATTTTACCTGAATTAGCAGAATGGAAAGGTGATGCTGGAAGTTTCACGATTTCAAGTAACAGTCGTGTTATTATTGCAAGCGATGAATTACAAGATGTTGCTAATGCATTAATAGCTGATTATAAAGATATGACTGGTGAAGAGTTAACGATCATTAAAGGAACTCAAGCGGACGTACAAAGTGGTGATTTTTATTTTGTTTTAACTGACGATACAAGCAAGGGACTTCAAGATGAAGGATATTTAATGACTGTTGATGAATATGTTGAAGTTGAAGCGGAAACGACAACAGGTGCTTATTGGGCTACTAGAACTATTTTACAAAGTATTAAACAAACAAATGATATTCCTTGTGGTATTACAAGAGATTACCCATTATATGAAGTACGTGGATTTATTCTAGATGTAGGAAGAAAAGCGTTTACTTTAGATTATTTAAAGCAAGTAGTTAAACAAATGTCTTGGTATAAAATGAATGATTTCCAAGTACATTTAAATGATAATTTGATTGGATTAGAAAATGTTGCTGATCCAATGAGTGCATATTCAGCATTTAGATTAGAGTCTGATGTTAAAGCAGGTGGCAATAATGGATTAAATCAAGCTGATTTAACTAGTACGGATATGTTCTATACAAAAGATGAATTTAGAGACTTTATTAAAGAATCTAGAACTTATGGTGTAGATATTGTACCTGAAATTGATACGCCGGCTCATTCATTAGCACTTACTAAAGTACGGCCTGACTTACGTCATGGAACAAGTGGTAGAAATAATGATCATTTAGCATTACGTGATAAATACGATGAATGCCTTGATTTTGTTCAAAGTATTTTTGATGAATATTTAACAGACGATGATCCTGTATTTGATGAACAGACAATTGTACATGTTGGTGCAGATGAATATAATGCAGATAAAGAAGCATATCGTAAATTCTCTGATGATATGTTAGGATATGTTCAAGAAACAGGCCGTACAGCTCGTATTTGGGGAAGTTTATCACAATGTCGTGGTACAACACCTGTAAGAAGTGAAGGCGTACAAATGAACTTATGGAACTTTGGTTATGCTAACATGGATGAAATGTATGAACAGGGTTATGATTTGATTAATTGTAATGATGGAAATTATTATATTGTTCCTAACGCTGGATATTATTATGACTATTTATATGATAACACTCTTTATAATTTAGATATCAATACGATTAGTGGTGTAACTATTCCAGCTGGTGATAAACAAATGATCGGTGGTGCATTTGCAGTATGGAATGATATGACTGATTATCTTGAAAATGGTGTTAGTGAATATGATGTTTATGATCGTATAGAAAATGCTATTCCATTATTTGGGGCTAAATTATGGGGTAAAGGAACTAAATCATTAAATGAAGCTAATACTACAAGAGCGACATTAGGTGATGCTCCTAGAACTAATTTTGGATATGATGTTGATAGCAAAGATGGCATTATTGCTAATTATCCAATGGATTCATTAGTGGATAATAGTGAAAATAATCGTGATTTAACAGCTGGAACTAATGCTTCTATTGTATCTGTGGATGGAAAAAATGCTCTTAAACTAAATGGTGATGAGAGCTATGTGATTTCACCGGTTACTACAGCGGGATTAGGTAATGATTTAAGAGTAAAGGTTAAGCGAACATCAAGTAGTAATGATGAACAAATTTTATTTGAAAGTGATTATGGTGCAATTAAGGCTGTTCAAAAAGATACTGGTAAAGTTGGATTTTCAAGAGAAAATCATGATTATTCATTTGATTATGAATTACCTATAAATGAATGGGTAGAACTTGAATTCAAAAATGAACATAATGTGACATCACTTTATGTTAATGGTAAATTAGTCGATGTTTTAGGTGATGGTGAAAAGATCGAAGGAAGACCATTGCTTGCAACAACAATGTTCCCGCTTGAAAGAGTTGGAAGTGAGACGAATGCTTTTGCTGGTTATGTCGACGATATTAGAATTGGTGAGAATAAAACATTTAGTTCTACAATGAGCCTTGATTATGCTATGATGACAGCTAATGCATTATTACAAGAAAAAGATAATGCAACGTTACAGGCATTAGTTGATCAAGCTCAAGAATTACTTAAAATATATGATCCAGATAGTACAGAAATCGAAGATCTAACAACACAGATCAATGAAATTATTAAAGCAACAGATTATGTAAAGGCAGATTATAGTCAGGTAAATAAATATTTAGATTTAGTATTAGATGATCTATCAGTATTTACAGATGAATCAGTAGCTCGTTTACAAAGTGTGATCGATAGTATTCGTGAAGATCTTCCAGCTTCAATGCAAGAAATAGTTGATGGATATGCAACTCAGTTGGCAAACGCTTTAGCAAATTTAGAATTAAAAGCGCAACTTAATGTGAATTATGTTGATAATTCTAAACTTACAGCTACAGCATCATCTTATCAGCGTGATGGTTCTAATCCAAGTAATGTATTAGATAATGATACGGGAACAATGTGGCATACAGACTGGACAATTACTACGATGCCTCATTGGCTTGCTCTTGAAATTGACGAACCAACAGCAATCAATGGTTTGAGTTATACACCACGACAAACTGGTTCTAATGGTAATGTAACTGAATATCGTATTGAAATTAGTGATGATGGTACAAATTGGAATACCATTAAAACTGGAACATTAAGTTCTGATTCTAGCACTAAAGTAATTGAATTTGATTCTGTTACAACTAAATTTGTTCGTCTTGTATATGTTAAAGCGGTAAATAATAACGGTAGTGCATCAGAAATTAAATTACATCGTGCTGATGTCCCTGCAGATATTGATGGATTAAATACAGTGATTGAAAAAGCTGAAAGCATTAAAAATATCGGATACACTAAAGAGTCATGGACAGCTCTGCAAGATCAAATTGTAATTGCTAAAGAACTTGCTAATTCAGAAGCTCCTGATGCAAATGAAGTTGAATTAGCTAAACGTAATTTAACGGAAAAGATGGTTAAATTAGTTTTAGACGAAAATGATGTAAAAGATGTAGATAAATTAGCATTATCAATAGCTGTAGAAATGGCAAATAACGTAACTGAAGAACAGTTAGCTAATGTTGTTCCTATTGTCGTTGATGAATTTAAAGCAGCGTTACAAGAAGCAAATATGGTTTTAAATGATGACAGTGTCAGTCAGGAAACAGTCAATGCTTCATTTACACGTTTATCAAAAGTAATGCAGATGTTGGAATTTGTAAAAGGTGATAAGGGCGAATTAGAAGCCTTGATCAATGAAGCAAACAGTTACGTTGAAAAAGACTATACATCAGCTTCATGGACAGCATTTAAAGAAGCCCTAGAAGCAG